>CAYHHH010000046.1:0-30926 GCA_964356125.1 uncultured Bifidobacteriaceae bacterium
GTCATCGGCGTGCGTCGGCGTTTGCCGATCTCGATCGCATCCGCGCCGAAGCCGACCGCACCGCCCTCGACGTCCGGCTTCAGGCCGCCAACGCATTTCTTGTGCTGCAGGCACGGCGCCGCACGGCCGCACTGGTCGCCGAACAGCTGACGTTCGCCCGCGACGTGGTGAGCGCGGCGAACGCGCGCTATGCCAGCGGAACCGCACCACAGTCGGACGTGCTGCGTGCCGAGGTCGAAGTGGCCCGATTCGACGCGCGTGCCCGCGCGCTCGTCAGCGAAGTGCGCGGTGCGGAAGCGATGCTGAACACGAGCCTCGCGCTGGATGCGGACGGCCCGGTGCCGCCGTTGGCGGCGCTGACACTCCCGCAGCCCCCACCTTCATGGTTCACGCTCAAGACCGCGTTGACATCGCGTCCGGAGCTGGCGGCGGGGCGCGCCGAGATCGCGCGCGCCGAAGCCGAAGTTCAGGTCATGCGCGACATGTTCCGGCCGATGGCCACTTTCCGCACAGGTCCCGCCTACACGATGGCGGAAGGCAAGGGCTGGATGGCGATGGTGGGTCTCAGCCTGCCGATCTGGCGCGGGAAGCTCCGCGCCGGCGTCGCCGAAGCCCAGGCCATGCACGCGATGTCCGAAGCCGACCTGCGCGCGATGACCCGGATGATCGAGGGTGACGCAGCCGTGGCGCTCAATGAGCTGCGCGCCACGCGCGATCGACAGGCGGCGCTCACCACCGACGTGCTGCCGCGCGCGCGCATGGCGATCGACCCGGCGGTCGCCGGCTATTCCGCCGGACAGCTGCCGCTTGTCAGCGTCCTTGACGCCGTGCAGATGCTCTGGCTCGTCCAGGCAGATCTGATTGCGGCTGATACCGAACTGGGTCTCGCGTGGGCGCGTCTCGGGCGCGCCATTGGATCGTACGAGGCGATCGTCCCATGACACTCCTTCCCACACTTCGACGAATCGGCGCTCCCGTGGCGTCCGCGGCGGTCACGGCCATGGTGTTCACGGGCACATTGTGGGTGCAGCATGCACGCTCCGGGTGGCCGTTCGGCCCTCCAAACGAGGCCGTCGTCGCGTCGCTGAGTGGTCCGGCGATGCCTGAGGCCACCGGTACCGCGTCCACACGCGAGCGCGTGCCCGTGGACGTCGACGCGGGGACCCTCCAGGCGCTTGGCATCCGTCTCGAAGTGGTCGGACGCGAATCGCTGACGCAGCAGGTGCGTGCGATCGCGACCGTGGTGCCGGATGAATCGCGGATCTCGCATGTGCACACGAGAGTGGCCGGCTGGGTCGAACAGCTGCACGTCAACACCACCGGCGAAATGGTACGCGCGGGTCAGCCGCTCGCACGCATCTTCTCGCAGGAACTGCTCTCGTCGCAGACGGAGTACCTGGCCGCGCGGAAGAACACCGCCGCTTCAGGGATTACGAGCGTGGTGGTCGCCAGCGGGCGGACCCGACTCACAGTCCTCGGAATGACGCCGGCTGAGATCGACGTCATCGAGCAGACCGGCGAACCGCACCGGCTCGTCACGGTGATCGCGCCGAGGACCGGCGTCGTCGTGAATCGAGGGATCTCGGTCGGCACGTCGGTCGATCCGTCCACGACGCTGCTGACGATTGCGGATCTGTCGCGCGTGTGGGTGCTCGCGGAGGTGCCGGAAGCCAACATCCCGGGCATTCGCGTCGGCGCCACGGCGCAACTCGACTTCCCGGCGTCAGGTCGTCCGCCGTTCGCGGCACGAGTCGATTTCCTGTATCCGACGCTGACCGACCGCACGCGCACTCTGCGAGTCCGCTTCTCCGCCGCCAATCCTGGGGGGAGCCTGCGACCGGGCCTTTACGGCACGGCGGTCTTCGAATCGGCCGGACAGCCCGTGATCACCGTGCCGCGTGACGCGGTCGTCGACACCGGCGTCCAGCAGCACGTGTTTGTCGCCACCGGCGATCGATTCGAGCCTCGGGCGGTGACGCTCGGTGTGCAACTGGCGGATCGCGTCGAGATCCGGAGCGGTCTCGATGCAGGCGAGCGGATCGCCGCCGCGGGTGTCTTCCTGCTCGATTCGGAGAGTCGCCTTCGCGCGACGGGCGGCATGGGTGGGCACGATATGGGGGCCATGGAGAAGCCTGAGGGCGCCTCGCCAACAGCCAAGCCGCCCGCCGCTCCGGCCGACCCGCACGCAGGGCATCGGCCCGCCTCCGCCAAGGCTCCGGCGGACAGGAAGTAACGGCCATGGTTGAACGCATCATCGAACTGTCGGTCCGTCACAAGTGGGTGGTGTTCGTCGCGGTGATCGCGCTCGCGCTCTTTGCGGTCGATTCCGTTCGCAGGACGCCGCTCGATGCGCTGCCGGACCTCTCCGATCCGCAGGTGATCGTCTACACAGAGTGGATGGGCCGCAGCCCCGATCTCGTCGAGGACCAGATTACTTATCCGCTCGTTCGCGCCCTCCAGAGCACGCCGGGTGTGCGAACCGTGCGCGGCTACTCGATGTTCGGCATGAGCTTTACGTACGCCCTCTTCGGCGAGGGCACAGACATCTACTGGGCGCGCACGCGCGTGCTCGAGCAGCTCGGCCGCGTGCAGCAACTGCTGCCGCCCGGCGTCTCCCCGACGCTCGGCCCCGACGCGAGCGGAGTCGGCTGGGTTTATCAGTACGTGTTGAAAGACAGCACGGCACGGATGGATCTCGCCGAGCTGCGGGCGTTGCAGGACTTCACAATACGCCCGGCGCTGCAGGCGGTCGCCGGCGTCGCGGAAGTCGCGTCGCTCGGAGGATTCGAGCGTCAGTACCAGATCGTGATCGATCCGGACAAACTCGTCGGCTTCGGTCTGACCGTCACCGACATCACGCGATCGGTGCGCGACGCCAACGCCGAAGTGGGCGCGCGCGTGATCGAGCTGGCCGGGCGCGAGTACGTGCTGCGCGGCCGCGGTTACATCAAGGAGCTCGCCGATCTCGAGCAGAGTGTGGTGGCGGTCGGCGCGGGCGGCACGCCTGTCCGGCTCGGTGATGTC
Organism: uncultured Bifidobacteriaceae bacterium; assembly: GCA_964356125.1. Taxonomy (GTDB): domain Bacteria; phylum Acidobacteriota; class Vicinamibacteria; order Vicinamibacterales; family JAMQPK01; genus JAMQPK01. The sequence goes on from CAYHHH010000046.1 coordinate 3,025, forward strand.
GCGCACGTGCGCTTTGGTCCGGACATTCGTCGCGGGGCGGCGGATTTCAACGGCACGGGCGAAGCGGTGGGCGGGATCGTCGTGATGCGCATCGGCTCGAATGCGCTGCACGTGATCCGTGCGTTGGAAGCCGAGATCGCGACCCTGCACCTTCCGGACGGCGTCACACTCATCCCGACGTACGACCGGTCGGAGCTCATCCTCGGATCCGTCGACACGTTGACGAACACACTGCTCCAGCAGGCGGTCATCGTGACGATCATCTGCCTGGTGTTCCTGTTCCACGCACGATCGGCGCTCGTCGTGATGATCGTGTTGCCGCTCGCGGTGCTGCTGTCGTTCATCGCGATCCGGTATCTGGGCCTCTCCTCCAACATCATGTCGCTCGGTGGCATCGCCATCGCCATCGGCGAGCTGGCCGACGCCGCAATCGTGCTGATTGAAAACGCGCACGTTAAACTGGCGGCTGCACCACCAGGCGCGGATCGGAAGCAGGTCATCGTTGACGCGTGCAAAGAGGTGGGCCGGCCGATCTTCTTTTCGCTGCTGCTAATTACGGTGAGCTTCCTGCCGATTTTCACATTGACCGGTCAAGCCGGGCGGCTCTTCATGCCGCTGGCGTACACGAAGACCTTCGCGATGTTCGCCGCCGCGATGCTCTCGATCACGCTCGCACCTCCTTTGATGGTGCTGCTGCTGAGAGGCCGTTTCCGCACTGAGGCGACCAATCCCGTCAGCCGGATTCTTCGCGCCCTCTACGAACCGGTTGCGGTGATGGTCGTGCGCTTCCGGATCGTCGTCGTCGCCGCGGCCGTGGTGCTGATGATCGCGACGATGCCCACCTTCCAGCGGCTCGGCTCGGAGTTCATGCCGCCGCTCGACGAGGGCTCGCTGCTCGTCATGCCGACGACCTTCCCGGGCATCGCCATTGAGGAGGCGCGCCGGGCGCTGACGCTGCAGAACCGCATCATCATGCGATTCCCGGAAATCGCATCGGTGCACGGAAAAGCCGGCCGCGCGGAAACCGCCACCGATCCAGCGCAGCTGGACATGATCGAATCGGTCATCGCGCTGCGGCCGCGCGCCGAGTGGCCGACGCGCTACACACCGCGCTGGTACAGCACGACGGCGCCCGACTGGGCGAAGCGGGCGCTGCGGCGCGTGTGGCCCGAGCAGGAATCGCGGACCCTTGCCGAGTTGTCGCGCGATCTCGACATCGCGTTGCGCATGCCCGGCTACCAGATGGCGATCGCGCCGCCAATCCGCACGCGCATCGACATGTTGACGACAGGCGTGCGCACGCCGGTGGGCATCAAGGTGTTCGGGGAAGACTTGAACGAGATCGAGCGCATCAGCATCGCGCTCGAACGCATGCTGCGGCAGGTGCCGGGCACGCGCAGCACCTTCGCCGAGCGGCAGACCGGCCGCGAGTATATCGACATCGTCCCCAACCGCGAGGCGATCGCCCGCTATGGCCTCAGCGTGCGAGACGTCCAGGACGTGGTCGAGGCAGCGGTCGGTGGCATGCCGATCTCCACCGCGATTGCGGGACGCGCGCGCTTCTCGATCAACCTGCGCTATGCGGCCGATCAGCGATCGGATCCGCAGGCGCTTGGCCGCATTCTTGTGCCCGTGCAGGCCACGAGCAGTGCGATGGCGCTCGGCGGCGGCAACGCGGGCGCCGGGGCGAGTGCGCAGGCCGGCGGCATGGTGGTATCCGGCGGCAGCAGCACGGCCGGCGGCATGGGATCGATGGCAGGCGGCGGACAGTCGGGCATGTCGGCGTCTTCCGGCACGTCCGGGGCGCTCGCTGCGCCGCCGATGGGGGGCTTCTCCGCGTCCCCGGATCTGATGGAACGGTGGCGTCAGCCTGGCGCGGCCGTTCCGCTCGCCGAGCTGGCCGACATCCGCGTCACGACCGGCCCACCGATGATCAAGAACGAGAACGGTGTGCTCGTCGGCTACGTGTTTGCCGACATCGATCAAACCCAGCGCGATCTCGGCGGCTGGGTGGCCGATGCGAAAGCGGTCGTGGCGTCGCAGCTCTCCTTGCCTGCTGGATACCGGCTGCAGTGGACCGGCCAGTACGAATTTCTCGCGGAGATGGAGGCGCGGCTCCGCTATGTCATCCCGCTCACGCTCGTGCTTGTTGTTGCGCTGCTGTATCTGTCGATGCGCGGTTGGCCGCAGACGTTTCTTGTGCTGTCCAGTCTGCCGTTCGCCGTCGCGGGCAGCGTGTGGCTGCTCGCATTCATGGACTACAACCTCTCCACCGCCGTCTGGGTCGGCCTCATTGCCGTCGCGGGCGTCGCGGCCGAGACGGGCATCGTCATGGTGGTGTACCTCGACGAAGCGTTCGAGCGGCACATGAGAGAGGGGCGCATTCAGACACCCGCAGATGTCGATGCCGCCGTCGTGGAAGGCGCGAGCGCCCGCGTCCGGCCGCTCGTGATGACGGTGGCCACAACCGTGCTGGGGTTGATGCCGCTGCTGTGGGAGGCCGGCGTCGGCGCGGACGTCTCGGCACGAACAGCGGCGCCGGTGGTGGGCGGCCTGTGGTCGTGCATGCTGTTGACGCTGCTCGTCCTGCCGGCGGCGTACGCCATGTGGCGCCGTCACCAGGTGCGCGCGTCCGCCGCATGACTCGACCCCGAGCACGTTTCGCCGCTGTTCCATTATGAACAGCACCATGGCTGCTGTCCGTGTGAGGCTTCATGGGTCAGTGTGAACTCGGAAGGAGTCAAGCATGAGCAGGACGAGAATTGTGACGACGATCGTGGCAGGTTGTGCGGCGGTCGTAATCTGGGCGGTCCCCGGGCTCGCAGCGCAGACGCCCCAGGAGCACCAGCACGCGGCGACCGACACAGTGAAGCAGGCCACCGGAATGCACGCCCAGTGCAAGGCCATGATGGCCGAGCGCGAGAAGATGACGAGCGACATAAAGGCCGCCGATCAGCGGCTCGACGATCTCGTCGTCAAGATGAACACCGCATCGGGCATGGAGAAGATGGCGGCGACCGCCAACGTCGTCACGGCCATGGTGACCGAGCGCCGGACGATGCGGGACGGCATGATGAAAATGCAGGAAGGCATGATGAGCCACATGATGGAGCACATGCAGACAGGGACGGCGTCCATGGCCATGTGCCCGATGATGAAACAGATGGGCGACATGAAGCATTGAGCCGCATCATCGATCCGAATGTCCCTGTCCCATCAGCGTCTCATCGATCCGAATGTCGAGGCCTGAATGGCCGGCGTCCACGCTGACCGACTGGCTCATCGGTCCACCTCCGGGTCGACCGTTACAGCTCCGTGTACAGCCAGGATTTTTCGAACAGCACCTTGCCGAGATGCCAACGCCGGCTTGGTTGACGCAATGTCACCGTGGGCTTCGGCTCCGCGTAGAAGTCTCCGCCGCCTAAGCCCGCTTTGCCGCCGCCGACTTCGATGAAGCATTCGCCATGGCCATCGAAGCGTGCGTCCTGCACCTCGCCCGCTATGGCCTGTGCGATGTTCTTCGCTACGACCTTGGCTTCGCTGTGGGCAAACACGCCAGCCTTCGGCAGCGGCTTCCCTAGCGCCAGCGGGATCGAGACGACGTCGCCGATCGCGTAGACGTTGGGCCACCGCGTCTGGAGCGTGTGGCGATCCACCGACATCCACCCGCTCTCACCCGTCAAGCCGCTGTCGCGAATCACAGCGGGTGCGCGGTGAGGCGGTACGTACGCGAGCAGGTCGAAGTCGACCTGGACGCCGTTCGCAAACGTCAGTCGCTTCCGGTCCGTGTCCACGGCTGTCACTTGATGCGCAGGGTGGTAGGGGATGCCCTTCGCAGCGAGGAGCTGCGTCACGGCGCTCGAGACGTGGGGACCCGCCACGCCCATCGGCACAGGTTCGGCGGCATAGACTTCAATCTGTACGGCGTCGCGCAGCCCCTGCTTGCGGGCCCAGCCATCGATGAGCATCGCGCCCTCGTAGGGCGCCGCTGGGCACTTGTAGGCGGGTGCGGCGGTGAGCACGATGAGACGACCGGCACGGAAACTCTGAAGCGCCGCCCAGAGTGACTCGGCACCGGTGCGTGTGTAGAAGTTATGGCCCGCATGGGCGAGACCCGGAATCAATTCCGGGGACAGATCGGCGCCCAGCGCGATGACCAGGTAGTCGGCAGACAGTTTGTCCCCTGCAACAGTCACCAGTCGCCGATCGGGGTCGACGTACTCGACATTACCGATGCGGACGTCGATGCCTTTACGCGCCAGGCGTGCCAGCGGACGGGTGATCGCGTCAGCCGTGCGCCGGCCGACCATGAGCCACAGCAGTGACGGTGCGAACACGTGATCGCGCTCGCGATCGACCAGCACGACATGGTGCGCCTTCGGAAGACGCTTCCGGAGTGCCCGCGCCGTGGCGACACCGCCGACGCCGCCGCCAAGAATGAGAATGGTCTGTGAGTCAGCCACAGGCGTCTGGTCCTTCACTAGAACACGAGCGTGCGATCGGCCCACTGCACCCAACTGGTGAGCTCCTCGAGCGAGCTGCGATGCGTGGTGTCGGTCAGCTCGGCGTCCGTGATGCCTCTCGCGTCCATGCAGGTGGCGCACACGCCGATCTCGCCCTGGTGACGTCCGACGTTTCGTATCATCACTTCCGTGTTGTAGTACCCCTGAGGAACCTTCTGGTTCTTCTTCGCGCAGGCGGCAGCATCCCCGATCAGGAACACCTTGACCTCCTCGCCGTCACGCGTGGATAACGCACCCGCGAGGCGAAGCGCGTTGTAACTGCGCTCGGTGCCATACGGTGGATCGTTCAGGATGAAGAGTGTTTTCGGCATCGGGTCACTCTGGCGTGCGCATCGCCATGGCGCCGACGCCCGTTTCGACGCGCCATCCCTGCGCACGCCATTCGGGCACGCCGTGCTCCATGCGGTGAGCGCGAAAGCCCTTCTGGCGCAGGAGGTCGACCGCATCGAGCGCCATCACGCAGTACGGTCCGCGGCAATAGGCGACGATGTCGCGGCGCTTCTGCAACGCGCCCACGTGCGTGCCGAGGTCTGCGAGAGGCACGGAGATCGCGCCTGCGATGTGAGCCGCCACGTACTCCTCACGCGGACGGACATCGATGAGCGTGACTTCGCCGGCGCGGACACGGCGCACGAGCTCGTCGTTGTCAACCGGTTCCAGCGCGCCGCGTTCGTCCCGGTACTGACGCATGATGTGCTGGATTTCTGCCAGGCGTACCTCCGCCAGGCTTCGCAGGGACAGAAAGAACTCGCCCACGTGCGGGTCCGCCAGTTGATATGTCACGTACAAGCCGGCCTTCTGGGCTTCGACCATGCGTGCGCGTCGGAGCACCTGTAAATGGTGCGAGGTCGTGGCCGCGCTCTGGCCGGTCTGCTGGGCGAGCGCTTCGACGGTTCGTGCCCCTTGCGACAGAAGGTCGAGGAGCTCGAGACGGTTCGGACTGGCTGTCGCCTGGCCGATGCGCGCAATCTGTCCGTAGACCGCGGTTTTAAGCGGCGCCGGGCGGGTCTTGACAGGCATAATCAAATAATCAAATGTCTATTTGAATAATATACAGACTGCCATCGCGACGTCAAGCCGCACGGCGATGCTGACCCAGCACGCCGGACATGTCGTGCTCCTCGTTTCAGTCCTGAGTCTGGACGCGCGAGCCCGCGACAAAACCGTAGCGATCCGGTTTCGCCGTATCATCCGTAAACGATGGAGTCCGTGCCGATCGTCATGGCAAACACCACACTCAATCCAGCGGCCGGTCTTACAGGAGAACAGCCGGGATCACTCCCGGCCGCCGGACTTGTGGCGGCGGCCATCGCATTCGCGGCAGTCTATCTGAACGCGGCGATCAGCGTGCGGCAGGCTGCGCTCTTCCTGGTGGGAGCGTTCGCGGGAGTGGTCCTCTATCACGCCGCGTTCGGGTTCACCTCATCATGGCGGATCTTCATCGCGGATCGTCGCGGAGCGGGCTTGCGCGCCCAGATGCTCATGCTGGCGCTCACCTGCGTCGTGTTCTTCCCGCTGCTTGCGGCTGGCTCCATCTTCGGTCACGCAGTCCGTGGTTCGATCGCCCCTCCCGGCGTGGCGGTCATCGTCGGTGCGTTCATCTTCGGCGTAGGCATGCAACTCGGCGGCGGGTGTGCCTCGGGCACCCTCTTCACAGCGGGCGGCGGCAACACGCGCATGGCCATCACGCTGCTCTTTTTCGTTGTCGGATCGCTGGTGGGGACGGCACACGCGACGTTCTGGGCCGCCACGCCGGCACTGGCCCCCACTTCGCTCGTGACGGTGATGGGTCCATGGGTGGGGCTCATGTTCAGCCTCGCGGTGCTCTGGGGCATCGCGTATATGACACGGGTCGCCGAGCGGCGCGCGCATGGTCAGCGCGCTGACGAGGATTCCGCGACGCCTCACTGGCTCCGTGGGCCCTGGCCACTCGTGGCGGGCGCCGTGGGACTGGCCTTCGCCAACAGCGCCACCCTCGTGATCGGCGGACGGCCATGGGGGGTGACCAGCGCGTTCGCCCTCTGGGGCGCGAAGGGCGCCATGGCCCTGGGTGTCGACGTCACGTCGTGGCCGTACTGGTCGACGCCAGCACAGGCTGCGTCCCTTCGGGCGAGTGTGATTGCCGACGTGACCTCGGTGATGAACTTCGGTATCATCCTCGGCGCGTTGTTGGCGGCCATTCTCGCAAACCGCTTCAGGCCGACCCTGCGGATCTCGAGCCGCTCCTTGGCGGCGGCCGTCATCGGCGGCCTGCTCCTCGGCTACGGCGCGCGCGTCGCGTACGGCTGCAATATCGGCGCGTATTTCAGCGGCATTGCGTCGGGTAGCCTTCACGGCTGGCTGTGGCTCGTCGCGGGCTTTGCCGGAAACATCGCGGGCACGGAGCTGCGGCCGATGTTTGGGCTCAGCGTAGAGCGGACGAGGAGTTCGAGAGCGCCTCGTACGTGATCAGGTAACGGCTGGGAGCAAACTCATGAAAACATTCGAATACACCGTCACGACTGAGAAACCCTTTGCCGACGCGGTGTTGGCGATCGAGACAAAGTCGGCGGAGAAGGGCTTCCGCGTCCTGCACACGCACGATGTGGCCGCGACTCTGGCAGAGAAGGGGTTTCCACGCGAGCCTCTGAAGATTATCGAGATTTGCAACGCCAAATACGCCAGCCAGGTGCTGAACAAGGATGTCAAGATTTCCCTGATGCTTCCCTGTCCCATCAGCGTCTACGTGCAGGGCGGCAGGACCGCGATTAGCACGCTGCTTCCTTCGTCGATCGCGGAGTTCTTTCCTGGCGCCGGAATCGAAGGACTGGCGGCGGAGGTGGAGAGCGTCGTCTTGAGCATCATCGAAGAGGCGCGCTAGCCTCAGTTATTGCAGCTGCACCCGCCGCAGCCGCAATGCATTTCCAATCACCGACACCGAGCTGAAGGTCATCGCCGCGCTCGCAATCATCGGGCTGAGCAGCACGCCGAGAAACGGATACAACGCGCCGGCGGCAATCGGCACGCCGAGCACGTTGTAGACGAACGCAAAAAACAAATTCTGCCTGATGTTCTTCATCGTCGCGCGGCTCAACCGGCGCGCCCGCACGATGCCGCGGAGATCGCCCTTCACGAGCGTCACGTCCGCGCTTTCCATGGCGATGTCCGTTCCCGTGCCCATCGCGATGCCGACGTGCGCCTGCGCGAGCGCCGGCGCGTCGTTGATGCCGTCTCCGGCCATGGCCACGCGCTCGCCTCGATCCTGCAGCCGCTTCACGACCGCGGCCTTCTGATCGGGCAACACATCCGCTTCGATGGCGTCGATGCCGACCGCCTTGGCGACAGCCTCCGCGGTCGTTCGATTGTCGCCGGTCAGCATGACGACCTTCACCCCTTCGCGATGCAGCGCGTCGAGTGCTTCACGCGTCGTCGGCTTCACGGGATCGGCAACGCCGACGAGGCCCGCCGCGCGGCCGTCGATGACGGCGAACATCACGGTCTGTCCCGCAAGCCGCAGCTCGTCGGCGCGCGCGCGGAGCGATCCCGGATCGACGCCGAGTTGCTCGAGGTACCGCAGATTGCCGATGGCGACCTGGTGTCCGTCGACCTGCCCCGCGACGCCCTTCCCGGTGGTCGACGCGAATTGCTGCACGGGGGACAACGCCATCTTCCGTTCGCGCGCGCCAGAGACAATGGCGCCCGCGAGCGGGTGTTCGCTCACGCTCTCGAGGCTCGCGACAAGGCGGAGGAAGGCCGCTTCGTCGAACGGCGGCTCCGGCGCCACGGTCACAAGGCGCGGCTTGCCCTCGGTGAGCGTGCCCGTCTTGTCGACGACGAGCGTGGTCACGTGTTCGAGCAGCTCGAGCGCTTCGGCGTTGCGGAAGAGCACGCCGGCTTCAGCGCCGCGGCCGGTGCCCACCATGATCGACATCGGTGTCGCGAGGCCGAGCGCGCACGGGCACGCGATGATCAGCACCGCAATCGCGTTGACCAGCGCGTACGCGAGCCGCGGTTCTGGCCCCCATATCGACCACGCGATGAACGTGAGGACCGCGACAACCACCACGAGCGGCACGAACCACCCCGCCACCACGTCGGCCACACGCTGAATGGGCGCGCGCGATCGCTGCGCGTCGCTGACCATGCGAACGATCTGCGCGAGCAGGGTGTCCGAGCCGACGCGCTGCGCCTCCATCACAACGGTGCCCGTTCCGTTGACCGTGCCGCCCGTGACTGCGTCACCCGCCGTCTTCTCCACGGGAATGGGCTCGCCGGTGACCATCGATTCGTCGATGCTGGTCGCCCCGTCGATCACGATGCCGTCGACGGGAACGCGCTCGCCCGGCCGCACGCGCAGCCGATCCTTCACATAGACGTCGGCAAGCGGCACGTCGCGCTCGGTGCCATCGGCCTCTATGCGCCGCGCGGTGTTCGGCGCGAGGCCGAGCAGGCTGCGGATCGCGGCGCCGGTGCGGCTGCGCGCGCGCAGCTCGAGCACCTGGCCGAGCAGCACGAGCACGACGATGGCGGCCGCCGGCTCGAAATACACCGCGACACCGCCGCCCATGTGAAACGAGTGCGGAAACAGATCCGGCGCGAGCGTCGCCACCACGCTGAACCCGTACGCGGCGCCGACGCCGAGCGCGATCAGCGTGAACATGTTCAGGTTGCGGCTCACGAGCGAGGCCCAGCCTCGCACAAAGAACGGCCATCCGCCCCACAGCACGACCGGCGTGGCCAGCGCGAGCTCGATCCAGTTCAACACGCTGAAGCCATCGGTCGTGTCCGGCTGTAGCCGGATCGTGGCTTCATGCAGAGGTTGTCCCGGGAGAAACTCATCCACCATCAGCGCCAGGATGGGAATGGTGAGGGCGAGCGACCATCGGAAGCGCCGGGTCATATCCGCGAGCTCTTCGCTCGGCTGCTCGTCGAGCGACACGTTCACCGGCTCGAGGGCCATTCCGCAGATCGGGCACGAGCCCGGACCGATCTGCCGCACTTCGGGGTGCATCGGGCAGGTGTATTCCGCGCCGGGATCCGCCGCGGCAGCCTTCGCGCCCGCCGCGGAACCGGCGAATACCTTGGGGTCCGCTTTAAACCGCTCGAGGCAGCTCTCGTTGCAGAAGTAGTAGGTCCGGCCGCGGTGCTCGACCTCGCCGACCGAATCGGCCGGCGAGATCGTCATCCCGCACACGGGATCGACAACTTCCTGATCGGTCTGTTGAGCCATGTCAGCCGTCACGTTTACTTCGCGTACTTGTGCGGGTCGGCGTCGAACTTCGTCTTGCACGCCTTCGCACAGAAGTAGTACGTCTTTCCGTTGTACTCGCTGGTCGCCGCGGCCTTCGCGGGATCGACATCCATTCCACACACGACATCGCGTTCCATGTTCCCTCCTGTTACTCCATCCTATCTTCAGTATATGTGGCGATTCCGCGCGGTGTGTAATGGAACCGTCGGGTCTGCGTCAAAGAGGTGTGATATATCTGACGGTGTTGATGACATTTACGGTTCGCGCGCTCAGTGCGTTTCTCACGGTGTGGTTCATGACCGCAGCCGCCTTTCCGCTCTGCTGCTGGTCGATGGCCTACGCGCACGAGCATCAGCGGACCACGGACATTGCTTCGAGCGATGCGACATCTCCCGAACATCGTCATGATCGTCATGAACGCGACGATTCGGACGCCGCTGGCGGCACCGCATCGGTGTTGTCGTCGATTCCTGCGTACGACTGCGACACCGGGCTTACCGACGCGGCCACGACGATGGGCGTCGTCACGCGGGCTGCCATGCGTCCGGCGGCCGAGAGTGCCGCCGGTTGTGCCGCCCCGAGAGTCTCCGCGCACAAGGTCGCGCGTTCTGATACCGCTCCGCCCGGCACCACGTTCAACTCTGCATTTCTGAATCCGCTCCGCATCTGATCCTCAGGCTGGCCTGAAGGCCAGCACTACGACCGACGTCACCTACAGCAGACGTCACCTACAGCAGACGTAGTGCCGACCTTTAGGTCGGCCGGCCCGAGAGGAGAGGATCATGTTTGTCCGATGGATGGCCGCCGCATTGGCGATAGGTCTCGTGTTCCCCGTTTTCGCATCCGCGCAGTCGAACGATTCGAATGACTGGCACGTCATGCAGGATGCGGCCGTGTACGGATTGTTCAATCACCAGAGTGGGCCGAGGGGCGGCGATGAGTTCCGCGTGCCGAACTGGTGGATGGGCATGTTCAGCCGCAAGGCCGGCTCGACGCACCTCACCATCAACACGATGTTCAGCCTGGATCCGCTGACCGTCGGCACGCAGGGGTATCGCGAGCTGTTCCAGGTCGGCGAGGCGTTCGAGGGGCACCCGCTCGTCGACTACCAGCATCCGCACGATGTCTTCATGCAGCTCGCAGCCGTGTGGCACGTCCCGGTCGGCCCGCGCACCGGCTTCACGATCGCGGGTGGTCCGTCGGCGGAACCCGCGCTTGGACCGGTTGCGTTCATGCACCGCGCGTCGGCGATGGAGAACCCGATGTCTCCGCTGGCGCACCACACGCTTGACTCCACGCACATCGCGTTTGGTGTCGTCACCGCCGCCGTCGACCGCGGGCCGTGGACGATCGAGGCATCGGTGTTCAACGGCCGCGAGCCGGACGAAGACCGGTGGGACTTCGACTTCGGCGCGCTCGACTCGTACTCCGGCCGCGTCTGGTTTCGTCCGAGCGAGGCGTGGGAGTTTCAGTTCTCGTCCGGCCGCCTGAGAGAACCCGAAGAGCTCGAGGAGGGGGACATCGTGCGCACCACGGCATCCGCGTCGTGGTTGAAGCACGACGGTGATGATTTCGTCGCCGTCACGGCGGGTTTCGGCGTCAACAACGGTGCTGAGGCCACGCGCGGCGCGCTGCTCCTCGAGGCGACGAAACGCGCCGGCCGGCACACCGCGTACGGGCGCTTCGAGCTCGTCGACGTCGAAACCGGCACGCTGCTCGACGACCCTGCGCTCGGCCACGCCGCCAAAGATCTGGTTGCGGCCGCCACGATCGGAGGCGTCCGCGAGCTGTCACGGTGGCGCCGCATCGATGCCGGCGTGGGGGCAGCCGTCACCTTCTATGGTGTTCCGGATCGCGTGAAGCCGGCATACGGCTCGCGCCCCGTCTCGTTCCAGATCTTCCTGCGTCTGCGGCCGGCGGCCGGCGCCATGGGGCGGATGTGGAACATGCACATGATCAAGCCGATGCATCCCGCCGCGGCCGACCCGCACGCCGGGCACCAGATGCCCTGATGGGCGTAAACTAAACCGATATGAAGAAACACATTGCAGCCACCGTTGTCTGCCTTGCCTTGTCGCTCGTCGTGCTCGATGCGCACGTCGTCGTGACACCGCGCGAATCGGCGGCAGGCGCGGAACAGATCTACACCGTGCGCGTCCCGACGGAAGGGACCGTGTCCTCGACGAGCGTCGAGCTGGAGATTCCGGCCGGCATGCACGTGACGCAGGTCGCCACCGGCGAGGGGTTCACCTTCGACGTGAAGAAGGACGGCAATCGCATCGTGTCGATTACCTGGAAGAAAGAGATCAAGCCGAAGGAGTTCTCGCTCTTCACGTTCACGGCGCACAATCCGCAACCGGCCGCGCTGCAGTGGAAAGCGCACCAGACGTTTGCCGACGGATCCATGCGCCACTGGGTTGGCGAGCGCGGCACGAAAGAGCCGGCATCCGTGACGACGATCGTGCCGAAGGGCGGCGCCGCGGGCGCGAAGCCGGCCGACCCCGAGCACAAGCATCCGTGATCTATCGATGGCTTCGAGATCTCCATCTGTACTTCGGCTTGTTCGTCAGCCCGTTCATCCTGCTCTTCGCGGCGAGCGTGTTTTATCTGAACCATGGAAAGCTGATCGCACCCACGGACGTTCCTGCGGAGACGTATCGCGATCTGCAGATTCCCGGCGGCTTCGATCGCCTCAAAGGGCCTGAGGCGATCGAGCGCGCCAAGACGATTCTTCCGCAGACACGCGTGGCCGGAGAAATCGGGTTTCTTCGCTACGTCCCCAAAAGTCGCCATCTGATTTTTCCAGTGACCAGAGCGGGCTCGGAGGCGACGGTCGACGTCGATCTCGACGCGCGCACCGCCACGGTCACACGCCGCTCCATGAACCTCTGGGAGTCGATTGCCTACCTTCACAAGATGCCGGGCCCGCACAACGTCGCGATCCGCGGCAACTGGATCGGCACGCAGCTCTGGCGCGTGTTCGCCGACGCCACGATTTACCTGCTGCTGTTCATCTCGCTCAGCGGCATGTATCTGTGGTGGGCGATGAAAGCGGAGCGGCGAATCGGATTCGCGCTGCTGACGACCGGCATGGCGACATTCTTCGGGCTGGTGTATGCCGTCCTTCGCTAAGGCGCTCGAGACCTGGAATCGCAGGCTGCACTACTACCTCGGCCTGTATCTTCTCTTCTTTCTGTGGTTGTTCTCGTTGACCGGGCTGATGTTGAACCATCAGCAATGGTTCACCGATCTCTACGATCGGCACCAGGTCTCCTACGACCCGGAGATTCGCACGCCTTTCGGCGTCACGCGCGCCGAGCAGACGTTCGATGTGATGCGCCAGCTGAACCTTCGCGGCGAGGTGGACTGGCCGGCCTCTCAGCCGGTCGGGCACATCGACTTCAACGTGTCCAGGCCTGACGGCGCCGCGCAGGTGCGCGTCGACCTGAATGCGAAGCAGGCGTACGTCAGGGAGTTCACGAACGGCGCGCTGCACGCCTTCCAGATCTTCCACACGTTCAGCGGCTCGCGATTCAATCAGCCCGCGAGCGGGCGCGACTGGATCGTGACGGGCGTCTGGGTCTTCGCGATGGACGCTCTCGCGGCCGGGCTCATCGTGATGGTGCTCGGCAGCTATTACATGTGGTGGCGGTTGAAACGGTCCAGGACGCTGGGCCTCGTGACGCTGGCCGCCGGATTTTCGATCTGCAGCGTGTTCGTCGCGGGCGTGCTCTAAGCAGACACTCGGCCGCGCTATGATGCGATCCTCATGCCGCGAATCGTGCGTGCCGTTGTCTGTGCCCTTTTATCCTTCCTGCCGCTGTCGGTAGCGGCACAGGATCCCGTTCCGGAGGACAAACAGCCTTCGCCCGTGGTCGAAGCCGAAGAGACGGTCATCGTCACGGCGACGCGCACCAACACCCGTCTCCAGGATCAACCCGTGCGCGTCGAAGTCATCGATCGCGAGGAGATCGAGGAGAAGGCGCTCATGACGCCCGGCAGCGTCGCGATGCTGCTCGGCGAAACAACCGGGTTGCGCGTGCAGACGACGTCTCCCGCGCTCGGCGCCGCCAACGTCCGCATCCAGGGGCTACGGGGGCGCTACTCTCAGTTGGTGGCGGACGGTCTGCCGCTCTACGGCGCGCAGGGAGATTCGTTCAGCCTGCTGCAGGTGCCTCCGCTCGATCTCGCGCAGGTGGAAATCATCAAAGGCGCGGCATCGGCGCTGTACGGCGCCTCGGCGCTCGGTGGAGTGATCAATCTCGTCTCGCGCCGGCCGGAAGAACCCGAGCGCGAGCTGTTGATCAACGCGACGTCGCAGTCCGGCCACGACGTCACGTCGTGGCTCGCGAATCCGATCGGAGACACGGCGTCATGGACGCTGCTCGGCGGCTTTCATCGCCAGTCGTCCCAGGATCTGGACGACGACGGGTGGCTCGACCTTCCGAGTTTCGAGCGGGTCGTCCTTCGACCGCGCATCTTCTCTGATACCGGCGCCGGCAGGACGATGTTCGCGACGGTCGGCGTGATGGCCGAAGATCGCAACGGCGGCACGTCGCTGGGAGGAACCTTACCGAACGGCGTCGCCTTCACCGAATCCCTGAAGAGCCGCCATGTCGATGGGGGCTTCGTCGGTCGCTGGCTCGCCTTTCACGATCGCGTCCTTGCCGTTCGGGGATCGTACATGCGCCGAACGCAGGACCGGAGATTCGGGCCGACCGCCGAGCACGGCACGCGCAGCACGTGGTTCGGCGAAGTGTCCGTTCAAGGCATCAGCGGGCGTCAGACATGGGTCGGAGGCGCCGCATTTCAGCAGGATCGCCATGCGCTTCGCGAGCTGCCTCAGTTCGACTACGTCCATTCCAGCCCGTCGCTGTTCATGCAGGACGAGATCGTCATCACTGATGAATGGACACTCGCGGTCAGCGCCCGTGCGGATGTGCACTCCGAGTACGGCGTGCTCGCGACACCACGCATATCGCTGCTCTCCAAGCCCGCACCCGGGTGGACGGTTCGCGTGGCGGCCGGCACGGGGGCGTTTGCTCCGACGCCATTCACCGAAGAAACCGAAGAGACCGGACTTTCGCGTCTGCGGCCGCTTCGGAATCTGCGGGCCGAGCGCGCGCGCAACACGTCGCTCGACGTGACCCGCGTGTTCGGATCGATCGAGGTGACGGGCACGATGTTCGGCTCGCTGGTGAGTCGTCCCATCGTCACGCGGACGCTCGAAGACGGGGACGTGGAGTTCCTCAACGCCCCAGAGAGCACGCGCACTGCCGGAACCGAGCTGCTGCTGCGGTATCGCCGTGAAGGGTTCGTGGCGCTTGCGACGCACGGGTGGACGCGATCGACCGAGTACGACGCCGACGAGCAGATGCGGCGCACCGTGCCGTTGACGCCGTCACATGCGGGGTCGTTGAATGCGATCTGGGAAGGCGATGACTGGGGACGATTCGGCATCGAGATGTACTTCGTCGGCAGGCAGGGGCTCGACGAAAATCCCTATCGCCAGGCCGGCCGCCCGCACCTGCTGCTTGGCGCGCTGGCCGAGCGCCGGTTCGGCGGCCTGCGCGTGTTTCTCAATGCGGAAAACCTGCTCGACGTTCGGCAGACGAAGTACGACCCGCTCACCGTGCCGAGGCCGCGGCGCGACGGGCGCTGGACGGTAGACGCGTGGGCGCCGCTCGAAGGGCGCGTCATCAACGGCGGCCTGCGCGTCGCGTTCTAAGATGCCATAATTAAAGGACCATGACCAAAATCCTCGCCTGTGCCGTCGCCGCGCTCGCGTTGTCTGGCACCATCTATATGACCGCGCAACAAAAACCGGCCGGCCCGCTGGTCGAAGTCTTCAAATCTCCCACCTGCGGGTGCTGCGGAAATTGGGTCGAGATCATGCGCAAGAACGGGTTCGCCGTCCACACGACCGACCTCAATGACATGACCCAGATCAAGAAATCGCGCGGCGTGCCCGCGGATGTGCAGTCGTGCCACACGGCGGTCGTCAACGGCTACGTCGTCGAAGGACATGTCCCTCCGGCTGACGTGCATCGCCTGTTGAAGGAAAAGCCGGCGGTTGCCGGCATTGCGGTGGGCGGCATGCCCATCGGATCGCCCGGCATGGAAACGCCCTACGTAAAAGCCGAGCCCTACAACGTGATGTCGTTCGACAAGAACGGCGCGATGCGCGTGTACGCGAAACACTGATGAATGGATCTGTGATCAGCTGAACTTCCTTATCTTTATGGAAGATGGCTCGGCGGCGGACTTTGCCGTCGACGATCGGCTCGTCCACGCGACAACCACGTCGCCATCGACGCGGACGATCACAGGATTGGACGCCGATTCATCGCCGCTCAGGATCTGTGCCGGGCGGAACACGCCGGTTCGAGAGACACGCGCGAAGGCCACGCGCCGCAGCCCGCCGACCACCTCGTCCCAGACAATAGCCGCTCCACTGTCGGGCGTGAGAACCATCTGTGGATGCCCCGGCGTCGAGGCTGGGTCAACAGGTAATGGCGATCGCGGCGAAAACGTCTTCCCGTCTCGAGACGTCGCGTAGAACAGCACCTTGCGCGGCTCGCCGTCGTTGACGACCGTTGCCCAGGAGATGTGAATCACACCTGCCTGATCGACTGCGAGCGTGGGACCGTCTTCGGGGCAACCATTCAGCTCCCACTTATCTTCGCTGACCCTGATGAAGGGATCGAACGAACGTCCACCATCGCGTGATCTGGCAAACGCGATGTCCCGCATGCTTCCCGGAAAGATGTGCCGCCACGCCGCATACACGGTCCCGCGTCCATCGACAGCGACAGCCGTCTTGCAGCAGAAGCACACGCCCGTCGCGATGAGGCTCTCGACGCTGCGCCCGTCCGGTGCGATCGTGCTGTGATAGATGTCCTGCGGCGGCTGCCCTTTGTGCGCCATCCCCGAATGCGCGGCCTCCGCCATCTTCCGCTCCGCGTCGCGCCCGTCGAGCCATACGGCGTGCACCTGACCGGCTGAACCCGCGGCGAGCGATTCCCATCCGCGCGCGCCAGACAGGTCCGCGTCGTGGGCGAAGCGCGCGGGAGAAAACGTGCGGCCGCCGTCGGTGGAGCGCGCCATTCGAATGGCATCGCGGCGCATCTTCTGCGGTCCTTCATTCCGCTTCGACCAGAACACGGTGATCGCCCGCGCGGAACCCGATCCCGCGATCGCGACACGCGGCGGCTGCTCGTTGTTCGCGCTGGCGTCGCCGTCCTGATCGTTGACGCGCGTCGGCTCGGAAAACGTCGCGCCGCCGTCGGTGCTCGCCGCGAGATACACGTTCGTGACGCCGCCTTTCGTCGCTGTCCAGACGGCCGCCACCGCACGGCCCGCCACCGCCATCGCGGGCGTGGCATTCACGGCGCCTGCCACACCGAGTGTGATCGGCGGCACCGTTCCCCGCGATTGGCCGGCGATGCCGCTCACACTCAGCGCGGCGGCCGCCGCCACCGCAACCGCACCTTGTCGCATGCTCGCAGCCATCATCGATCTCCTTGAATACACCATACTCCGATGACGATGATCGCGGCAGAAAACAGTTGCGCGAGCGTCAACGGCCCGGCCACCGGGGCGTTCACCCGAACGAACTCGATGAGGAATCGCAGCGCCCCCGCCAGCAGCAAGTAGCGGCCGAACACGGCACCGTCCGCCACGCGTTCGCGCCGCCATCTAATGAGGACCCAGGCAAGCACTGCAAGCCCGAGCGCCTCGTAGATCTGCGCCGGGTGAACCGGCACGGTGGTGGGCGGCAGTCCCCTCGGAAAGGCCATGCCCCATGGGAGCGCGGTCGGCCGGCCGTAGTCGTCGCCGACGAGGAAGCACCCGATGCGCCCGATCGCGTGGCCGATCGCCAGCGCCGGCGCCGCGGCCGCCAGCGCGGGGACGATCGGAATCCGGCGGCGCCGCAACGCCCACAGGCCGGCGCTGACTCCGCCGACAAATCCGCCGAACCAGCTGAGACCGCCTCGGCTGAATACGAGCGAGAGAAACGGCGCTGTGTGCCGAAACTCGATCGCCCAGATCAGCTTGGCCCCCACGAGCCCGCCGACGATGCCAATCAGCGCCGCATCGGCGCCGTCGGGCGGCAGCCCGCGGCGCGCGAGCTCACGCTGAAAGATCCACAGCCCCGCCAGCGCACCCAGCGCCACCAGCACGCCGAAGGTCGTCACGTCGAAATCGCCGATCCTGAGAAGGACGGGATACATGGCTACCGCCGGCTTCGCAGATGCCGCACGAACGCGGCCAGCGTCTCGCGGCTGACGTGATGCTCGAGCCCTTCGGCATCCGATTCCGCGACGGCTGAGGGGACGCCGAGGGAGATGAGGAACCGGACGACCGTCTCGTGCCGGTCGCGCGATTCGTGGGCCAGTTCCCTGCCGTCGCCGGTCAGGAAAATCGATCGATACGGCTGGCTCGTGACGAGGCCCTGGCGCTGCAGCCGCTTGATGGTGCGGTTGGCGGTGACGTGCGTCACGCCCAGGCCCCGCGCCAGATCGGTCAGCCTGGCCTCGCCGGCTTTCTCGATGAGCTCCGCGATCATCTCGACGTAATCCTGGGCGAGCTCCTGCGAATGGTCCTGCCGTCTGCGGCGCGAATCGCCCCTGACCGGGATGCGGCGCGGCTGCGCCTTGGCGCGCGTGCGTTTCACCGCCTCACTAGACCAGATTAGCGCCTCATTGACAAGCCACCGCAACGGAATGTAGTATCTGCTACATTCTGAAGCCATGACAAAACATGGGGGCCTGCCCCTCGCCGCCTTCCTCGTCGCCGCGCTGCTCCTCCCGGCCGGCGCCGGGGCGCAGTCCGTTGCCCTGTTGCGCGGCGTCGTGCGGGATACGCAGGGGCTGCCCCTACCCACCGCAGAGGTGCGGCTCTCCAAGCGGCTCACGGCCCTCGAGCGGGCGACGACCACGTCCGACCATGGAATGTTCCAGGTCGCGAATGTCCCGCTCGACACCTACGAGCTGCGGGTGGAGTTCCCCGGGTTCGCGCCCCATGTCAGGCAGATCGATCTCCGCACCAGCGTGCCCGTCGAGATCGAGATCGTGCTCGACGTCGCGGCGCAGTCGACGTCGGTAACGGTCATGCCCGACGAGGCGCTCATCGACACGACGTCGGCCGGCACGCGCACGCAAATCAGCATGACGCAGATCGAACAGCTGCCCGCGCCGCTCGGCAGCCGGGGCCTGGAATCGGTGCTCGTGACCTTTCCCGGTTTCGCGCAGAACGCGAACGGCGCCATTCACCCGCGCGGCGCCCACAACCAGATGACCTTCGTCGTCGACGGCCTCGCGATCAGCGATCAGCTGACAGGCGCGTTCGCCAACTCCCTCGATGCGGGCGTGGTGCAGACGGCCGAGCTCATGACAGGCAACGTGCCGGCCGAGTTCGGCAGCAAGGTGTCGGGCGTCGCGGTGTTGACCAGCCGCAGCGGGCTGGGCATCTCGCGCCGCGCCGCCGGCGACGTCATGGTGTCGCGAGCCGGATTCGACACGTGGCACGGCGGCGCGCAGATCGGCGGCGGCAGCCGCCGCGCCGGATACTTCGCCTCGGTGACAGCGATGCGCACCGATCGGTTTCTCGACCAGGTGAGCCTCGACAATCTGCACAATGCCGGTGGGTTCGCGCGCGGGTTCCTGCGATACGACTTTCACGCGACCGACCGCGACATGCTGCGCGTGCAGGCGATGGGTGGACGATCCCGCTTCGAGGTTGCCAACCTTCGATCGCAGCACGCGGCCGGACAAGATCAGCATCAGACGCTCGCCGATGGCGCGGCGTGGGCCTCCTATCTCCGCAGCCTCGATTCCGGATCGACCTTCGAGTCCATCCTCGGCTATCGCGGAACGACCGCGCGGCTCGAGGCGAGCCCGGGCGATACGCCCGTGACCGCCTCGCAACAACGGAGCCTGAAGACGCTCTCCGCATCTATCCGCTACACGAAGGTCATCGGGTCGCAGCATCTGCGCGCCGGCGTCGACGCGCAACGCTTTCCGGTTCGCGAAGCGTTCACGCTCGCGATTACCAGCCCGTCGTTCAACGATCCGGCGTCGAACTCGTTCAACGCGTCGCTCCTCGCGCACGATCTGACGCGCGGGGGTTCTCCATTCGTGTTCAGGGACGAGCGCGCCGGCAGCCTGATGAGCGGGTTCGTGCAGTCGACGCTGAGAGGCCGCGGTGTCGCGCTGGCACTGGGCGTGCGCCACGATACGTACGCGTTTCTCGTCAACGGGCAGCAGGTGCAGCCGCGCATCGGCGTCGCGTACGAGCTGCCTGCGGGCCAGGGTGTACTGCGCGCCTCTTACAATCGCAACTATCAGACGCCTCCGAACGAACACCTGCTGCTGTCCAGCTCGCCGGCGGCCGCGGCGCTGGCACCCGAACGCGTGAAAGAGGCGCTCGGCCGCACGTACCAGCCGATACGGCCGGAGCGCCAGAACGTCTACGAGGCGGGATTCCAGCGCGGGCTCAGCGAAATAGGCAGCGTCGATGTCTCCGTGTACCGCAAGGATTCGAAGGACCAGCAGGACAACAACAACTTCTTCGATACCGGCATCATCTTTCCGACGACGCTCGCCGCCATCCGCGTTGAGGGCGCCGAGATGCGCGTCACGCTTGCGCGCCGGCATGGCCTTTCCGGCACGCTCAGCGCCACGGCCGGCCGCGCGATCTCGACGCCGCCGTTTACGGGCGGCCTGTTCATCGGCCAGGACGCGGTCGAGCTGCTGTCGGCCGGCCCGTTCCGGATCGATCACGATCAGGCCTTGAGCCTCCACGGCACCGCGCACTACGACGCGACGAACGGGCTCTGGTTCGGCGTGTCGGCGCGATACGACAGCGGCCTCGTCTCGAATCCGTCCGACCCGCGAGAGGTCGCCACCGATCCGGACTTCTTCGATTTGCTGCCGTACGTCGACCTCGACGCAGACGTGCCGCGCGTTCGCCCGCGCACGATCGTCGACGCGAATGCCGGGTACGACATCCACTCGGGCGGCCGGCGTCAGTGGAGCGTGCAGCTGCAAGCCACGAACATCACGAACCAGACGGCGCTGTTCAACTTTCAGTCGGTCTTCGTCGGCACGCGCCTCGTCCAGCCGCGCACGCTCGCCATCCGCCTGAAGCGATACTTCTAGTCCATTTATACTTAGCGGGCGAATGCCGCAGTTTCAGCTCGTCAAGATCCGGCAGCGGTTCGACCGTGCGCGTCTTCAGGATCCGCGCGCCACGTTGCGGGCGCAGTTGCCGGCGCTCGATGCCGTGATTCGCACGGGCGCGCGAATCGCAATCGCGGCGGGCAGCCGTGGCATCGACAACCTCGCATTGGTCGTGACGGAGATAAGTGACTACCTGAAAGCGCGAGGAGCCCGTCCATTCGTGGTCCCTGCCATGGGCAGCCACGGCGGAGCCACAGCCGAGGGGCAGGCCGAGATTCTGAAGTTATACGGAATCGCCGATGCCACGATCGGCGCGCCCGTTCGTTCGTCGATGGACGTCGTTGAGCTGCCGCGCGGAGCGTTGTCGTTCCGGATTTTCATGGACCGTCACGCGCATGAATCCGACGGCGTCATTCTCGTCAACCGCATCAAGCCGCACACCGATTTTCACGGACGCTACGAGAGCGGCCTGATGAAGATGGCGCTCATCGGCCTCGGCAAGCTCGAGGGCGCGAGCGCCGTGCACGACTTCGGCATCCACGGGCTGCGCGAGCTGATCGCGCCGGGCGCGGCGCAGGTGCTTGCAACGGGGAAAATCCTGGCCGGCGTCGGCCTCGTCGAGAACGCGTTTCACGAGACGCTGCATGTCGAGCTGCTCGATGCTGCTGCGATTCCGCGCGAAGAACCGCGGCTGCTCGCGCTGGCGAAGCGCCACATGCCGCGCCTGCCGGTCAACGATGTCGACGTGCTCGTCGTGGATCGCATGGGCAAGGACATCAGCGGCGTCGGCATCGATCCCAACATCACCGGCCGCATCGGCGTGGCCGGGGAGCGTGACGCTGGGGCCCCTCGCGTTGGCGCGATGATGGTGTGTGAGCTGACCGCGCAGACGCATGGCAATGCCATCGGCGTCGGGTTGGCCGACGTGATCACGCGCCGCCTGTTTGCCGGCATCGATTACGAGGCGACGTACGGGAACGTCATCACGAGCAGCTTTCTCGAGCGCGGCAAGATTCCGGTGGTCGCGGAGACGGATCGTGAGGCCTTCGACATCGCATTGCGAAGCTGCGGCCACGTGCCCCACGGACGCGAGCGCATCGTCCGCATCCTCGACACGCTGCACCTCGAGGAGGTGTACGTCTCGACGGCAATAGTCGAAGAGATCTCGGAGCGAGATGATGTCGAGGTTATCGGGACGGGTGCGGAGCTATTCGATGAGGCAGGGCGGCTGACGGCGTTCTGAGGACAGGCCTGCCGCGCCGAAGCCGCAAAGCGGCGAAGGCGGGCGGCACAGCCCTTTAGGGCTGTCTCGGATCGCCGTTTGCGATCTGCGCAGCATGTTTCCGCGCCGACCTGGTCGAATCCAAGGCTTTAACTACATCGGTTTTTATCGGTATTCCGCGACAATCTGCACGCATCTGCGAACACCCGTGTTTTCCTCCGGTGATGTAACTGGCCCGGTGCTGTCAACGATTCGGCAATGCGCCGCGACTTTTGAGTTTGCAATTCATGCGTACTGCTTCATGCCGGATCACCTTCACCTGGTGCTTGCCGGGATGGACGAACGCGCGGATTTTCAGCACAGGGAAATGCTATGGCAGGAAAGCTACTTCGACCACGTCCTGCGCGACGATGAGCAGACCATAACCGCCGTGAAGTATGTGCTTGAGAATCCTGTACGGAAGGGGATGGTGGGACGATTTGAAGATTACTTGCACAGCGGATCGGACATTTACACCGTAGAGCAGCTGCAAGAACTGTGGAGGTTATGACAGGGCTGAAGCCCTGTGCCACCGATACCCGTAATCGCCTCTCTGCTCTCTACCCTTTCCCCTCTGCCCTTTCCCCTCTGCCCTCTGCCCTATCAGCGAAGAGGGTTTACGCGAGTGGAGCGGGCAAGTCCGATTGGCCCATCAGGAAGCGATCGACGCCGCGCGCGGCGCTGCGGCCTTCGGCAATCGCCCACACGATGAGCGACTGGCCGCGCTGCATGTCGCCGGCGGCGAAGACGCCGGGAACGCTCGTCATCCAGTTGGCGTCGCGCCACACGTTGCCGCGCTCGGTCAGCTTGACACCGAAGTTCTCGAGCAGCCCTTTGCGCTCCGGGCCGAGAAATCCCATCGCGAGAAGCACCAGATCGACGTCCATGTCGAACTCGCTGCCAGGCACGTCTTCGAACGACATCCTGCCGTCCTTGCGCACGAGCTCGACCTTCGCGCCGTGCAGCTTCTTGACGCGCCCCTGATCGTCGCCGCTCAAACGCTGGGTCGAGACGGAGAACACCCGCTCGCCGCCTTCTTCGTGCGCGGTCGACACGCGGAAGACGTTCGGCCAGAGCGGCCAGGGATTGTCTGCCGTGCGTGTCTCCGGCGGTTTCGGCAGCAGCTCGAACTGGTGCACAGACAGCGCGCCCTGGCGGTGCACGGTGCCGAGGCAGTCTGCGCCGGTGTCGCCGCCGCCGATAATCACGACGCGCTTCCCTTTCGCGCTGATGAAATCCGCGTCCGAGATGCTGTCCCCTTCCACGCGCTTGTTCGACAGCGTGAGGTATTCCATCGCGAAGTGCACGCCCGTGAGCTCGCGGCCGGGCACCGGCAGATCGCGCGGCAGGCCCGCGCCGCCGGCGAGCACGATGGCGTGAAAGTCAGCCTTGAGCTGATCGAGCGTCACATCCACGCCGGCGTTCACGCTCGTGCGGAAGACGACCCCTTCCTGCTCCATCAGCGACAGCCGGCGGTTCAGGACCTTCTTCTCCATCTTGAATTCGGGAATGCCGTAACGCAGCAGGCCGCCGATGCGATCGGATTTCTCGAACACCGTCACGAAATGCCCGGCGCGATTGAGCTGCTCGGCCGCGGCAAGACCAGCCGGACCGGAGCCGATCACCGCGACCGCCTTGCCGGTGCGCACGAGCGGCGGCTTCGGCACCACCCAGCCTTCCTCGAACGCCCTCTCGATGATAGAGACTTCAATCGACTTGATGGTCACCGGATCGTCGTTGATGCCCAGCACGCACGAGCCCTCGCACGGGGCGGGACAGAGGCGTCCGGTGAACTCGGGAAAATTATTCGTCGCGTGCAGCCGCTCGATCGCCGGCTCCCAGCGGTTGCGGTACACGAGATCGTTCCAGTCGGGAATCAGGTTGCCCAGGGGGCACCCCTGATGGCAGAACGGGATGCCGCAGTCCATGCACCGCGCGCCCTGCTGCTGCAGCTCGTCCTTCGGGTACGGCAGAGAGACTTCGTTCCAGTCCTTGAGGCGCTCGGCCACCGGACGGGTCGGCATTTTCTTGCGATGTATTTCGATAAAACCTGTTGGTTTACCCATAACTGGTTTGTGGTTTGTGGTTGGTAGTTCGTGGTTAAGCCACCAACCACCAACCACCAACGATTCAGACGGTCCCTACTAGTTCGGCAAACGCGGGCTCACGATTCTCTGCCCGCGCTTTGGCTTCCGCCCGCTTCACCCGTTTGTAGTCCTTCGGCATCACTTTCAGGAACGGCTGATCGGCGAGCGTCGCCTGAATCTTCTTGGCATACGCGCTGCCCGTGAACTGGATGTGCTTCGCGATCATGTGTCGCACGACCTGCCAGTCCTCGGCGTCGAGCGGGTCCAGATCGACCATGCCGGGGTTGAGGCAGCGCGCGAAGTTCCCTTTCGGGTCGAGCACGTACGCCACGCCGCCGCTCATGCCTGCCGCGAAGTTGCGCCCGGTCTTGCCGAGCACGACCACGACACCGCCGGTCATGTACTCGCACCCATGATCGCCGACGCCCTCCACGACCGCGCGCGCACCGCTGTTGCGGACGGCGAATCGCTCGCCGGCCACGCCGCGCAGGTACGCTTCGCCGCTCGTCGCTCCGTACAGCGTCACGTTGCCGACGATGATGTTCTCTTCGGGCACAAACGTCGCCTTGGACGAAGGAAACACGGCCAGCGTGCCGCCCGACAGTCCTTTGGCGACGTAGTCGTTCGCATCCCCTTCGAGCGTCAGCGTGATGCCCGGCGGCAGAAACGCACCGAAGCTCTGCCCCGCCGACCCGGTGAAATGAATCGTGATCGTGCCCTCGGGCAGACCGGCCGCTCCGTAGGCGCGCGTCACTTCCGAACCGAGCATGGTGCCGACCGTGCGATTCACGTTGCGAATCGGCATGTTGAACTCGACCGGCTTCCTCCGCAGCAGCGCGTCCTCGCACCGGCGCACGAGCTCGTTGTCGAGCGCCTTGTCGAGCCCATGATCCTGCGCGCGCACGCACCGCTGCGCGACGGTCGGCGCAACAACAGGCTTGTAGAGAATCTGCGACAGATCGACGCCCGACGCCTTCCAGTGGTCGATGGCCTTGGTCACGTCGATCTTGTCCACCCGCCCGATCATCTCGTCCATCGTCCGGAACCCGAGCTGCGCCATCAGCTCGCGCACGTCCTCGGCGAGAAAGCGGAAGAAGTTCTCGACGAACTCGGGCTTTCCTGTGAAGCGCTTCCGCAGCTCCGGGTCCTGTGTCGCCACGCCGACGGGACACGTGTTGAGGTGGCAGACGCGCATCATCACGCAGCCCATCACGACGAGCGGCGCCGTCGCGAAGCCGAACTCTTCGGCGCCGAGCAGCGCGCCGATCACGACGTCGCGGCCGGTCTTCATCTGCCCGTCGACCTGCACGACGATGCGGTCGCGCAGGTTGTTGAGGACAAGCACCTGCTGCGTTTCGGCGAGCCCGAGCTCCCACGGCACGCCTGCGTGCTTCAGGCTCGTCAGCGGCGACGCACCCGTGCCGCCGTCATGACCGGAAATCAGCACGACGTCCGAGTGCGCTTTCGCCACCCCGGCGGCGACGGTGCCGACGCCGACTTCGGCGACGAGCTTCACGTGGATGCGCGCGCGCGAATTGGCGTTCTTCAAGTCGTAGATGAGCTGCGCCAGGTCTTCGATCGAATAGATGTCGTGGTGCGGCGGCGGTGAAATGAGACCCACCCCGGGCGTCGCGTGACGCACCTTTGCAATCCACGGATAGACCTTGGCTCCGGGAAGCTGGCCACCCTCGCCGGGCTTTGCGCCCTGCGCCATCTTGATCTGCAGATCGTCGGCGTTGACGAGATATTCGCTCGTGACGCCGAAGCGCGCGGACGCAACCTGCTTAATCGCGCTGCGGCGCGAATCGCCGTTCGCATCGGGCACGTAGCGAGCGGGATCTTCGCCCCCTTCGCCGGTGTTCGACTTGCCGCCGAGCCGGTTCATCGCAATCGCCAGCGTCTCGTGCGCTTCCTGGCTGATCGAGCCGTACGACATCGCGCCGGTGGCGAACCGCGTGAGAATGCTCTCGACCGATTCCACTTCCTCGAGGGGGACCGGCGTCGCTGCCAGCTTCAGCTCGAACAATCCGCGCAGCGTCGCGCGCTTGCGCGTCTGGTCGTTCACCGCCCGCGTGTATTCCTTGTAGACCTCGTACTGGTTGGTACGCGTCGCGTGCTGCAGCTTGTAGACCGTGTCGGGGTTGAAGAGGTGGAACTCCCCATCACGCCGCCACTGGTACTCGCCGCCCTCGTCGAGATCGCGATCGGCGACCGGACGCTCGGGGAACGCCAGCGTGTGGCGCGCGCGCACTTCTTCGGCGATGGCGTCGATGCCGACGCCGCCGATGCGCGACGCCGTGTGCGTGAAGTACCGATCGACGAACTCTTTCTCGAGCCCGACCGCCTCGAAGATCTGCGCGCCGCGATAGCTCTGCAGCGTCGAGATGCCCATTTTGGACATCACCTTCAACACGCCTTTGTTCAGCGCCTTGATGTAGTTCTTGATGGCCTTCTCGTGCGTGAGACCAGGCAGCATCCCGCTGCGGATCATGTCTTCGAGCGTCTCGAATGCGAGATACGGGTTCACCGCGCCGGCTCCGTAACCGATGAGCAGCGCCAGGTGATGCACTTCGCGCGCCTCGCCGGTCTCGATGACGAGCGCCGCGCGATTGCGCGTGCCTTCGCGCACCAAGTGATGATGCACACCCGCCGTCGCGAGGAGGCTCGGAATCGGCGCGAACTTCATGTTCACGCCGCGGTCCGACAGGATGACGATCGTGTAGCCCTCTTCGACCGCCTCGCTGGTGCGCCGCTGCAGATCGTCCAGCGCGCGCGCCAGGCCGGTACCGCCCGAATCGGCCTCGAAGATCATCGGCAGCGTCACCGACTTGAAGCCGCGCTCGTCGATGTGGCGCAGCCGCGCGAGCTCGTCGTTGTTGACGATCGCCGACTTCACCTTAATCTGGTGGCACGCCTCGGGCCCGGGCTTCAGCAGGTTGGATTCGGGCCCGATCGTGGAACCCATCGACGTCACCAGCTCTTCGCGGATGGCATCGAGCGGCGGGTTCGTGACCTGCGCGAACAGCTGCGTGAAGTAGTCGTAGAGCAGGCGCGGCTTGTCCGACAGCACGGCGAGCGCGGTGTCGGTGCCCATCGACCCGATGGCCTCTTCGCCGTTCATCGCCATCGGCGCGAGCAGAATCTTCAGGTCCTCCTGCGTGTAGCCGAACGTACGCTGCCGGTTCAGCATCGTGTAGTGATCGGGCAGCGGCAAGAGCGGCGCCGGCTTCAGGTCTTCGAGCGCGATCATGTTCTGCTTGAGCCACTCGCCGTACGGATGGCGCGTCGCGAGGTCGTGCTTGATCTCTTCGTCGGCGATGATGCGCCCCTGCTCGGTGTCGATGAGGAAGATGCGGCCCGGGTGCAGCCGCTCTTTCAGCAGGATGTTCTCTTCCGGCGTCTCGAGCACGCCCACCTCGGACGCCATGATGACCAGGTCGTCCTTCGTCACGTAATACCGCGACGGCCGCAGGCCGTTGCGGTCGAGCACCGCGCCAATCACCTTGCCGTCGGTGAACGCGATCGACGCCGGGCCGTCCCACGGCTCCATCATCGTCGCGTGATATTCGTAGAACGCCTTGCGCTCGGCCGACATCGATTCGTGGCCGGCCCACGGCT
>CAYHHH010000047.1:0-30753 GCA_964356125.1 uncultured Bifidobacteriaceae bacterium
GACCGGTGACCTCGTCCTTACCAAGGACGCGCTCTGCCAACTGAGCTACATCGGCGAAATTCGTCCTTGCTTAGTAGTCCGCCTTCGCGCTGTGCGCTACGGCGTGACAGCCTTCGCTGGCTTGCCTAGCCGAAGCCCGCGCAAGCGGGCGAAGGCTGGAGCGGGAGACGGGGATCGAACCCGCGACCAACAGCTTGGAAGGCTGTGACTCTACCACTGAGTTACTCCCGCGTTTGTCCCTCTCCCCTCAACCCTTACCCCTATCAGTGGTGCAGTAGTGGTGGGGAGGGGAGGGTTCGAACCTCCGTAGCCCGAAGGCGGCAGGTTTACAGCCTGCTGCGATTGACCGCTCTGCCACCTCCCCGTTATTACTCGCCGGGGGCCCCTACGCCCCGCTCGGGTCGCTCCGCTTGCGGGGGCCCTACGCCCCGCGCCGCTCCGCGACCTGCGCGATGTTGTTTGGCTGCTTATTCCTGCAGACCGATGACTGCACCCCGTAATATTCCCGCCTGCCGAGAGGCCGGTAGTGATGACGGCGACGCTCAAATGGAGCTGGCGAAGGGATTTGAACCCCCGACCGGCTGATTACAAATCAGCTGCTCTACCGGGCTGAGCTACGCCAGCCAGACAAAAAGCTGAGTTTAGCACAACGTGTGCCACGGATAAAAGCAAGGCAATCGGCCTAAGACTGCCGCTGGCGGAGCGCTTCGAACAGGACGACCCCGGCTGCAACCGACACATTCAGGCTATCTACCTGTCCTTTCATAGGGATAGCGGCAAGCATGTCGCAGCGTTCCCGCACGAGGCGCCGAAGCCCCGTGCCCTCCGCGCCGACCACAAGAGCCGTCGGAAGCGAAAAATCCATTTTATCGTACGTGCTCGGCGCGTCTCCCGCGAGCCCCACAGTCCAGATGCCCGCCTCCTTGAGATCGTCCACCGCGCGCGCGATGTTCACCACATCCGCAATCTTCACGTGCGCCACCGCACCGGCAGACGCGTTGCTCGTCGCGCCCGTCAGCGGCGCGGCATGACGCGTCTGGCGCACCACGCCGTGCGCGCCCACCGCGTCGCACGTGCGAAGAATCGCGCCGAAGTTGTGCGGATCTTCGATGCCGTCCAGTACGACGATCAACGCGGGCGGCGTGGCCTGCGCCTCGTCGATCAGCTCGTGCAGCTCGTACAACTTCCGCTGGCTCACGTCGGCGATCACGCCTTGATGCGACGAGCCTCCCGATTCGCGATCGAGCTCGTCATCCGGCACGCGGCGCACGGGCACGCTCTCCTGCTCGGCGAGCCGCAGCAGTTGCTGTAACCGCTGATCCTTGCGGTGTCCCACGCGCAGCGTGACGACCCGCCCGGCTTTCAGCGCTTCAGTGACGGCGTTGATGCCATAAATGAGCATGGTGTATCTACTGATCTAGAGATCTACTGATCTACGGATCTAAAGCGTGCGCGAACTGTTGTGCCCGTTCGCGAGCGCCTGAAACAGCCACGATGCCTGTTGACTCCGCGAGCTCAGCGCCGCGTTCCATCGCGGGCACGAGCAGATCGAGCTCGGGGCCGTCGGCCGCACCGGTCAGCGCGATCCTGATCGGATGAAACAGCGCGCGACCCTTCTGCCCGGTCTTCTGTTTCACGCGATCCGCGACGCCGCGGAACGCCTGCTTATCGAGAAGCCGCGGCGCTGATTGCAGCTCCTCCGCGAGCGCGTCGATCACCTGGCGCGCCGGCCCTTCACTGACCTCTCCGCGAATCGCGGCGTCCTCGAGCGCCGCGGCCGCAGAAAACTGGAACAGCTGCTGCAAACGGCCCGGAACCTGTTCGAGCCTGTCGACCGAGGTGTTGAACAGCGGCACGAGGCTCGCGAGAAACGCGAACCCTTTCGGCTCCAGACGGCCCGTGATGTACCCGGCCCGCTCGAGATACGGCATCGACAGCCGCGCGAGACGATCGGCGCTCGCATCCTTTAAATAATGACGGTTCACCCACGCCAGCTTCTCTTCGTCGAACACGCTGGCGCTGTGGCCGACGTCGCTCAGCGAAAAGCGCTTCGCCATGTCGGCAAGCGCCACAACCTCCTGGTTCTCGCCTGGCGACCAGCTCAGCAGCGCCAGGTAGTTCAGCAGCGCCTCAGGCAGGTAGCCTTTCTCGCGGAACTCGTCGACCGACACGGCGCCGTGGCGCTTCGACAGCTTCGTATGATCGGGTCCCAGCACCATCGCGACATGGCCGAACGCTGGCGGCGTGAAACCCAGCGCTTCATAGATCAGGATCTGCCGCGGCGTATTCGAGATGTGGTCCTCGCCCCGCACGACATGCGTCACCCCCATCAGCCCATCGTCGACGACGACGGCAAAGTTGTAGGCGGGATGGCCGTCGGAGCGAAGCAGCACCTGGTCGCCGATGACGTCGGTGTGAAACCGGATGTCGCCGCGCACGAGATCGGTAAACACAATCTCGCGGTTCACAGGCGTGCGGAAACGGACGGCCGCATGCTCGCCTGTCTGCACGCGCGTTCTTGACTCTTCGGGATCGAGCTGCGCGCACCGGCCGGAATATTTCGGTGGCAGATTGTTCGCGAGCGCGTCTTTGCGCTCGGCCTCGATCTGATCGGGCGTGCAGAAGCAGTAGTACGCATGACCCTGCTCGATGAGCACGCGCGCGCGCGACTGATATTTCCCGAGCCGCTCGGACGATCGGTACGGTCCAACGGGACCGCCGACCTCGGGACCTTCATCCCAGTCGAGCCCGAGCCAGCGCAAATCTTCGAGAATCGTGGCGTCGGAGTCGGCCGTGGAGCGCTCGACGTCGGTGTCTTCGATACGGAGGATGAACGTGCCGTCCTGTCCGCGCGCGAGCAGCCAGTTGAAGAGCGCCGTGCGGACGTTGCCGACATGAAGATGTCCTGTCGGGCTTGGTGCAAATCTGACGCGCATCTGACTCACGCTCTCGGCTCTTGGCTCTGCACCAGCAGCGCCACCGCGTGCACCGCGATCGCTTCGTTGCGCCCCAGCGCGTCGACCTTCTCGTTGGTCTTCCCTTTGACGCTGATCGCTGACACAGCGACGCCGATCGCCTGCGCGAGGTTCGCGCGCATGGTGGGAACATGCGGTGCGAGCTTCGGGCGCTCGGCGATGACGACGGCATCGACATTGGCGACGTCATATCCCGCGGCGCGCACGATCGCGACGGCGCCCTTCAACAGCTCGATGCTGTTCGCGCCTTTCCACTTCGGATCGGTGTCAGGAAAGTGCAGGCCGATATCGCCAGCGGCGGCCGCGCCCAGAATGGCATCCGTCACCGCATGACAGAGCACGTCGGCATCCGAGTGTCCCGCAAGTCCGGTGTCGTGCGGAATCCGCACGCCTCCGATAATGAGCGGCCGCCCCGTTTCGAGCCGGTGCAAATCGTAGCCGGTGCCTACTCTAGGGATTAGGGATTGGGGATTAGGGATTGGGCGAGCGTTATGCAGCAACGCCTCCGAGACGCGGAGATCGTGCGGCGTTGTAATTTTGATGTTGGTCGATTCGCCATCGACAAGCCGCACGGAGTGGCCGGCCTGCTCGGCCAGCGACGCCTCATCGGTCGCAGGCCCGATGCTTTCGCGCCCGAACGCGATGGCGTGCTCGAGCACCTCGCGGCTGAACGCCTGCGGCGTCTGCGCCAGGTAAACCGACTCGCGATCGATCGTCCGCGCGACGATCCGCACGCCGGGTGCCGCCGTCGCTTCCTTCACCGTATCGCTTGCCTGAAGCGCGGCGATCGCCGCGCCCCCCTCCGAGGCCGCCTCGATGACGCGCGTGAACAGATCGGCCGACGCGAACGGACGCGCGGCGTCGTGAATGACGATGAGGCCGGCGCTCCTCGACACCTGCGCGAACGCTTTTGCGACGGAGTCCTGCCGCCGCGTGCCGCCATCGACGATGCGCACGGGCTTGCGAGCGGAGATCAGATACGCGGGGGGCGACCACGCGAGGTCCGGCGGCAACGCGACGACGATCTCGTCGATGCGATCGTGGCTCTCGACGATGTCGAAGCTGCGCTGAAGAATGGTGCGTTCGCCCAGCGGGAGCATCTGCTTGGGCGTGGCCAACCCCAGCCGCGTGCCGCGGCCAGCCGCGGCAAGAATGGCCGACACGAACATGGACGGATTATATGCGGACGGTGGTTGGTGGGTTGGTGGTTGGTGGGAAGTGATTGGGGATTGGGGATTGGGGATTAGGGATTCATTGCGGCCGCCGTCGTCACGGCGATTCGTGCCGACGCTGTAAATAACGTAGCCGTCGGGCTCAACCTTGAACGCGAACGATCGTCCCGAGTACGGATCGACGAGCGCGGCCGGCAGGTATTGCGGCACCAGCGCGCCGAGCCATTCCCGGGTGCCATGCGGCCGCCTCATCCGGTCATGACTGTAGACGCTCGACTGTGGTGGTTTTGTCTCACTTGACTACAGCGTCAGCCCGAATTCCTTCACGAAGGAGCGGACCATCCCGGCGTAGGGCGCGTCAACCAGCGTCATCGCCTTGATCTGATCGCGAATGCGCTGTTGCAGCGCGAGCTCGAGACCGGCGGCTTCGAGTACCTTCAGCGAGTCCTTCATCACGACGAAGTCGGTGTAGGTCTTCCAGCGGGTCCGCTTGAGCTCTTCGCGGTTGAGGCCGTACGATTCTTCGGCGCCCGCAAACGCGCGCATCGCCGCCACCGTGTTCGACGCGGGCGCAAGCTCGACGATCTTCAACGTCTCGTTCGCCACCCACTTGAACAGCGGATCCGGATCGGTGAGGTACGGATCGACGAGGCCGGCCTTTTCCTTCCCCGCGGCAACCAGAAAATCGGCAAGCGCATGCCCTGCCGTCAAGTCGAGCGCATCAGGGGTCAGCGTGTCAGCGAGTGTCGCCAGGTCGGCAGGTGTGGGAGCCGCCGGCAGCGCGGGGCCGGACCAGCCGCCCGTCGTCGCGTGAATCGGAAACTCGTCCCCCTTGTGAACCTCATTGCAGATCTGACATGAGTAGAGATAGTTGTCGTAGCAGTACGCCAGCCACCAGTATTTGCTCTTCGGCCGAAAGTGCTCGACGTCGCCGTGAGCGACCGTATCGGTCGGCGATTCGCAGTACGCGCACTTGCCGCCGGTCTCGCGCTTGAGCTGCGGCTTCGCCGCCTTCCAGACGGTCGACTTGAATTCGATCGTGCCGCCCGCGGCTCGCGCCTCAATCAACTCGAGCGATTTCGCGATGCGGCCGGGTCCTCGAAATGCCGCCGGAATGGCAGCGGCGGTCCGAATGCGCTCGATCTTCGTCATCGCGGCTTCTCGAGCGCCGCCTTGATGTCGGCCATCAGCTCGTTGCGCCGTTTGTCGCGATCGGGCATCACGCTCCAATCCGGCAAATCCCGCAGCGCCTCTTCCAGTTGCTCGAACCGCGACTGCTCGTCGGCCGTTCTGTTCTGCAGGTCGCGGAGCCGCAGGTAATCGTTCTTCATCGTCTCGACGGCGACCGAGTCGGGTGTGCCGATGCCGAACACCGGACTCATCAGCAGCTGATGAATGAGCATCGTCCGCGGCTCAATCGCAATCGGCTGAAGCACCGGCGCGTCTGTCGGCGCCGGACGCCGCATGACGAACAACTCGCCCGCCCCCGCCTGCTGCGCGGTGAGCGGAGAATGAGTCGTCAGGATGAACTGGAAGTTGGGAAACATGTCGCTCAGAAAATTCCTGAGCTGCCGCTGCCATACGGGATGCAGGTGCAGATCGATTTCGTCGACGATCAGCACGCCGCGCGCGGCCAGCGGATCTTTGTAGTCCTCGAACGTGTCGGTGACGCGAAACAGCAGATCGCCGCACCATGCCGCCATGTTCTGGTACCCGTCGCTGAGGTACGCAAGCGGCACTTCTCCGTCGACGGTGTCGAAGATCAAATCGCGCTTCTCGCGATCGATCCCCTTGAACGCCATGCCGGGCAGCAGCTTCGCCATCGCCTCCTGGATGATCTTGAGCCCCTCGTCCTGCTTGCGGTAATGCAGATCGATGGCCCACGTCTCCAGCGGGTTCAGCATCGCGTCGGGCGAGAACAGGGTCGCCACGTTGTTCGCGCGCGGGTGGCGAAAGCGGGAGGCCGCGGTCTGCGTCGACAGCTTCGTGCTGCTGAGGCGGCGCGATGCGCCGTACGCGATGACAAGATAATTCCGCGCCGCGCTCGCGATCGCGCGGTCGAGCAGCTCGAGCGTCTCCTTGTTCGTTTCGTAGACGTCCTTGATGGTGTCGCCGCGCGAGATCGTCAGGCTGACGTGCCGCGCTTCGCCATCGGCCGTTTCCAGATCTGCGCTGATCGTGCACGCCTTCTCGCCGACGTGCACCCAGCTGTCGGGATCGCCAATCAACTCGGCGAGCGCCGAGCTGCCGGCAAGCACGAGGCCGATCGACCGCATCAGCGTGCTCTTGCCGACACCGTTGTCGCCGAGCAGCAGCGTCCATTTCCGCGTGACGCCCGGACGCATCTCGAGCGGCAGCGTCAGCGATCGGATGCAGCGAACGTTGGTGAGCTCAACCCGCTTGAGAAACATGGTCGGTATATACACCAGAACGCACGATCGCCTCGATCCGAACAGCGAGATCGCGCGCATCGTCGGCGGTCGGCGAGTCGATTCGAGGCGTGGGTATCGGGTCGTGCACCTGAAGCGTGACCTGACCCGGGCAGGTCATCAAGCGCCCTTTCTTCATCACGTGCTTCGTGCCCGACACCGAGAGCGGCACGATCGTCAGGCCGGCTTCGAGCGCCAGCAGAAAGCTGCCCCCCTTGAAGCGGCCGACAGTTCCGTCGGCGCTGCGCGTCCCCTCAGGAAAGATGATGAGCGACAGGCGATCGCCGACCAGCCGCCGCCAGCGGGCCAGGATGCCCGACCGACTCGGGTGGCGGCGATCGACGAGCAGATGACCCGCGCGAATCAGGTGCCAGCCGAGAAACGGAAAGCGGCCGAGCGATTTCTTCGCGATGATGCGCAGCTGGAACGGCAGCGACGCGAAGATGACCGGGATGTCGTAGATGCTCTGATGGTTGGAGATAAACATGTAGGTCTCGCCACGCTTCACACGCTCGAGCCCCATCACGCGTACATCGACTCCGGTCGTCGCCAGAATCAGCCACGCCCACGCGCGCGCGCACCAGTGCGCCGCATGCCCCTTGCGATCGACAAACGTCGACACAATCGACAGCGTGCCGAGCACGATCGTGTAAACCGAAATGGCGGGGATTAAGAAAAAGACCGTGCGGTACCAGTGGAAGGGCGGGAGGCTCACTGATGTCTGGCGCGGCGTCCACTTTCTCGATCGATCGCCGTCGGCTGCGCGTTGGCATCGTGGAAGCGGCCGAAGATCATCTTGCCGGCCGTGGTCTGCAACACGCTGGTGACGACCACGTCGATGGTCTTGCCGATCATCGCCCGCGCGTTGTCGACCACCACCATCGTGCCGTCGTCGAGATACGCGACGCCCTGGTTGTACTCTTTGCCTTCCTTCAGGATGAACACCTTCATCGTCTCGCCGGGCAGGACGACGGGCTTCAGCGAATTCGCGAGCTCGTTGATGTTGAGCACGTCAACGCCACGCAGCTGGGCCACCTTGTTGAGGTTGAAATCGTTGGTGACGATCTTGCCCTGCAGCGAGCGGCCGAGCTCGATCAACTTCAAATCGACTTCCTTGATGTCGGGAAAATCGGCATCCGAGATGATGACATCGACGCCGGCCATCTTCTGAATGCGCTGCAGAATATCGAGCCCGCGGCGGCCGCGATTGCGGCGCAGCGAATCAGACGAGTCCGCCACCTGCTGCAGCTCCTTGAGCACGAACTGCGGCACCACGAGCGTGCCGTCGACGAACCCTGTTTCGCAGATGTCGGCGATGCGGCCGTCGATGATGACGCTGGTGTCGAGGATTCTGTAGCGGCGCTGCGGCGGCGATTGCTGCCGGAACAGCCCGGCCAGCCGCTCGGGCTCCAGCCACTCGCCCGATCGCGCGCCGAGCACGAGGCCGAGGTACGGCAGCCCCAGAAGAATGAGCGTATGGAGAAAGATGACGCCGAGATTGTCGGCGTTCGCCCAGAAATGCGCGTCGCCGATCAGCCGCGCGAGCAGCAGACCGACGGTTCCGCCGATCACCGCACCGATGACGTTCGTGAGAGGGGTGTGGCGAAGGCGATCTTCGACCAGCACGACAAGCCCCGCTATGGCGACGCCGAATGCGATGTTGGAAACCGGACCCGCGGACAGCGGACTGACGATCATCGCGCAGTACGCGCTCACCGCCACGAACCCGACGCGGGCGATGGCTGCCCATCTCATACGCCCGTCATTGTAGTAGCGCTTGTAAAGCCTCGTCTACTGTCCTCACGCCGATCAGCTCGCAGTTCGCCGGGCGCTCGGACTTTGGAAGATCCGCGCTCGCCTGCGGGACAATACAGCGTTCAAATCCCATCCGCGCCGCCTCGCGCACGCGCAGGGCCGGCTGGGTGATGGCTCGCACTTCCCCGCCGAGCCCGACTTCGCCGAAGACGGCCGTGCTGGATCCAACTGCACGGTTCTTCACGCTCGACGCGACCGCGGCGACGACGCCAAGATCGGCGGCGGGCTCGTCGATGGTCATGCCGCCCGCAACATTGATGTAGACGTCCTCGCCGAGCAGGTGAAGGCCGGCGCGTTTCTCCATGACGGCGAGGAGCAGCGAGAGACGCTGCTGATCGATGCCGCTCGCCATGCGGCGGGCGTTCCCGAACGTGCTGCTGGTGACGAGCGCCTGCACCTCGACCAGAATCGGCCGCGATCCTTCGATGCAGCAGAGCACCGCGGAGCCGGGCTTGCCGATCGATCGCTCGGCCAGGAACATCTGCGACGGATTCGGCACCTCGCGAAGCCCTGTCGCCGTCATCTCGAACACGCCGAGCTCGCTCGCCGCACCGAAGCGGTTCTTGAACGCGCGCACCACGCGATGCGCGTGATGCCGCTCGCCTTCGAAATACAGCACCGTGTCGACGACGTGCTCGAGCGCCTTCGGGCCGGCGAGATTTCCGTCTTTCGTGACGTGGCCGACCAGCACGATCGGCACGTTCTTGCCTTTGGCGGCGAACAGCAGATGCGTTGCGACTTCGCGCACCTGGCCGATGCTGCCGGGAGCCGACTGAAACCGCGAGGAAAAGATCGTTTGGATCGAATCGACGATGACGAGCGCCGGCTTGAGCCGCTCGATCTCTTCGAGAATGCGCTCGAGGCACGTTTCGGCCAGCAGATATAAAGGAGAGCGATCGACCCCGAGGCGCTCACCGCGAAGCTTGATCTGGTGCTCGGACTCTTCACCAGAGCTGTACAGGACGGGACCTACATTGCGCGCGACGTGCGCGGCCACCTGCAGCAGCAAGGTCGATTTGCCGATGCCCGGCTCGCCGCCGAGCAGCACGAGCGCACCGGGCACGATGCCGCCGCCGAGGACGCGATCGAATTCCGCGATGCCCGATGACATCCGGGGCGCATCGGATGTCTGGATGTCGCTGTACAGCTTGGCGGACGCGCCGCCCGAGACGTCGCCGTAACGATGATTCGCCGCAGCGGGCGCGGTCTGCGGAGAGGGCACCTCTTCAACGAGCGAGTTGTACGTGCCGCAGTCCGGGCAGCGTCCGACCCACTTTGGCTGCTGGGCGCCGCATTCCTGGCAGGCAAAGACGGTCTTCGGAGGTTTCACGCTGACGATAGTACATCGTCAGCTGGTAGCTCGTAGCCGGTAGCTTGTAGCCTGTGGCTAGTAGCTGAGGAGCCTGGCTGGAAACATAACGATCCCGCGCAGGAAGCTGAGCACGCCGCCGACCGCAATGCCGACGAGGCGAAATGGGAGAAGGAGGATCCAGACCAGCGGATACAGAAGCAACGCGAGGAGAGCCAGCGGCCAGCAGATCACCAGCAGAATGCACCAGAGCAGGAATTTGAGCATGATATGCAATACGCGCGGCGAGTAAATAAGTTGCAGGCTACTGGCTACCAGCTACGGGCTAGTTGGCTCGCCGAGCAGCAGACGGTTCTTCGGCGTGATATTCCCGGGAATCGCCTGCGTCCAGATGCGATAGCCCTGCTGCTCGAGCCGCAGCGCCCTTACGATGTCGATGGCAACAGCGCCATCAACCCACCCAGATAATCCGCCGTCATCGCCTGCCTCGAGATCGTGGCAACACGGCAGAACCGCGACGCGCGCACGCGCGCCGGCGGCGCGTGCGAGCACCAGATCCGTCAGCGCTCCGCACGCGTGGCTCGACACGACGATGTCCGTGTCGAGAATCTCGACGTCCTCGATCGCGCGTGTGATGAACTCGATGCGCCCCGCGAGCCTCGGCCACGTCGCAACGATCACGCCGTGCAGCTTCGCGCTCGAGGCCGGCAGCGTTTTGTCGACGACGAGCGCCGACGGAGACGAGTCGTCCAGCAACAGCATTACCTGCGCGAGCAGGCCGTGTCCGCCGCCGAGATCGAGCACACGGCCGCCGCGAAACAGCCGCCGCACCCGGCGCGCCATCTCCCACGCCTCATACAACTCTTTGCGAGGCAGGCAACCGGCCTCACAGACCGTGCGCGCGAGGCGGTCGAACAGTGAGGCGCTGGGAAACCTGTCGAGGTCGCGGTTGGTAAGACGCCCGCGAGATGCTGGAGAGAACATGATGCTTTCGCTCAGGCTACCGGCTACAGGCTACCAGCTACCGGCTAGTAGATCCGCTCTATCCGGGTCCCGACGCGGCAGAGAACTTCGTAAGGATTGGTGCCGATGGCCGCGGCGATCTCGCGCACCTCGATGCGGTCGTCGCCCTGCGCGCCGACGATCACGACTTCGTCGCCGGTTTCGACTTTCACGTCGGACACGTCAACCGTGATCATGTCCATGCTGACCGCGCCGACGATCGGCGCGCGCGTGCCGCGAATCAGTACCGAGCAGCTGCCGGCCATCCGGCGATCGAGGCCGTCGGCGTAGCCCGCCGGCACAACAGCAATGCGCCCCGGCTTCGGCACGGTCCAGCGAGCGCCGTAGCCGACGATCTCGTCCACACGCACGCCCTTGACCGCGACGACACGGCTGCGGAGGGACATGACCGGCTTGAGGGGAATCGTCGAGGCGAGCGGTGGAGGAATGACGCCGTACATCATGAGCCCCGGCCGCACCAGGTCGTACCACACGCGCGAGTCGCGCAGCGTGGCCGCGCTGTTCGCGGCGTGGCGGATGCGCGGCGTCACGCCCAGCTCGGGCAGGCGCGTGAGGACCTGCTCGAACCGCTCGCGCTGCGTGTGAAAGAGCGGGTGGTCGGGATCGTCCGCCGTCGCGAAATGCGTGTAGACGGCGACGATCTCGAGATTGCGGCTGGCAATCAGCTCGGGCAGCGTGAACTCGAGGTTGTCGTGGCGCAGCCCGAGGCGGTTCATGCCGGTATCGATCTTCAGATGGCAGCGAAGCGTGACGTTGCGCTTCGCGGCGGCGACCTGCAGCGAGCGGCCCGCGCCGGGTGTCGACACGGTCGGCGTGAGGTTGTGCTCGAACACGCCGCCGACGTCGCTCACGCCGAGCGCGCCGAAGATCAGGATCTCGGCAGTGACGCCGGCCCTGCGAAGCACGACCGCTTCTTCGATATCGGCGCACGCAAGGATCGTGGCGCCAGCCTCCTGCAGGGCCACCGCAACCGCAGGTGCACCGTGCCCGTACGCGTTGGCCTTGACGACGGCGATGATGCCGGGCGTGCCACGGTCCGCCTGAAGGCGGACCCTACCGGACCGATCGCCGCCGGAATGACCCGCATCATGACGATCCGCATCGGACCGAGCGCCACCGGAACGATCCGCATCGTGCGCGGCATCCCGGTAGGGTCCGCCTTTAGGCGGACCGTCGTGAGCGAGAAACTCGGAAATTGCGCGGAAGTTCGACTGAAGCGCCCCGAGGTCGATGTGGGCGAACGTGCTGCGCGAGGACACGCTATTGCCGCGTTTCGAGATTGCCGAACCGCGTTTCCGATTTCATGAACGCGAGCCGGATGAGCCCGGTGGGGCCGTTGCGCTGCTTGGCGATGTTGATCTCGGCGATGTTCTCGTCTTCGGGCTTCACGTCCGGGTACTGATCGGGGCGGAACAGCAGCATGACGACGTCGGCGTCCTGTTCGAGCGCGCCGGATTCGCGCAGGTCGCTCAGCATCGGGCGGTGATCCGATCGCGCCTCGGGCGCGCGGCTGAGCTGCGACAGGATGACGACCGGGACGTTCAGCTCCTTGGCCAGCATCTTCAGCGAGCGCGAGATTGCCGCCAGCTCGAGCGTGCGGTTCTCGGATCGCCCGCGTCCCTGCATGAGCTGGATGTAGTCGATGATGAGCATGTCGAGGCCGTGCTCGGCCATCAGGCGGCGCGACTTCGCGCGCATCTCGAGCACGCCGATGCCGGGCGTGTCGTCGATGAACACCTTCGCCTCGCTCAGCGTGCCGAGCGCGTGCGACAGCCGTCCCCAGTCGCTCTCGACGAGAAACCCCGTGCGAAGACGATGGCTGTCGATGCGCGCCTCCGAGGTGAGCATGCGGAGGAACAGCTGCTCCTTCGACATTTCCAGGCTGAAGATGCCGACGGTGCGCCCCGTCTTCGTGCCGACGTGCTGCGCGACGTTCAGCACGAGCGCGGTCTTCCCGACAGACGGCCGCGCCGCGATGATGACAAGGTCCCCCGACTGAAAGCCCGCCGTGATCTCGTCGAGATCGGTAAATCCCGACGGCACGCCGGTGATGAGCTGCTTGCGCTCGTGCGCGCGCTCGATCGCCGCGAAGCTCGAGTGCGCGAGCTGGCGCATCGACGTGAACCCGGCGCGCACGCGATCTTCGGCAATCGCGAAAATCGCCTGCTCGGCCTCGTCGAGAATGAGGTTCGGCTCCTGCTCCGCCTCGTAGGCGGTGGCCAGAATTTTATTGGACGCGAAGATGAGATTCCGAAGCGTCGATTTCTCGCGCACGATGCGCGCGTAGTACTCGACGTTGGTGGCGTGCGGCAGGCCGTCGACCAGGGCCGAGATGTAGGCAGGGCCGCCGACTTCGTCGAGCTCCCCCGCGCGGGAGAGCTCTTCCTTGAGCGTGACGAAGTCGATGGCGTTGCCGCGTTCGCTCAACTGGATCATCTTCTCGAAGATCCGGCGGTGCGCGTCGCGGTAGAAATCGCGCGGGTTGAGAACCTCGGCGGCCTCGTTGAACGCGTCGTTGTGGATGAGCACGGCGCCGAGCACAGATCGCTCCGCCTCGAGGTTATGCGGCAGCGTCCGATCGACTGCGGCGACCGCTTCGGCCATTGCGCCTAATCCCTAATCCCCAATCCCTAATCCCTAATCCCTAGGGTTCCGCCGGTGTCTGTGCTTTTAGCTCCACCGGCGCGACTTCAGGTTTTCCTTCAGCCACGACCCGAATCGGCAGCTGGACCGTGACCGTGGGGTGCAGCTTCACCGGCACCGTCTTGTCGCCCAGCTTCTTGATCGGTTCGCGCAGCCCGATCTTCCGCTTGTCGATCTCGAAGCCCTGCTTGCCGAGGGCGTCGGCGACGTCGGCGGAGGTGACCGAGCCGTAGAGCGCGCCGGTCTCGCCGACCTTGCGGCTGATGACGACCTCGATGCCGTTCAACCGCGACGCGAGTTCTTCCGCGGCCGTTCGCTCCACGGCTTCAAGGGCGTCGAACTTCACGCGCTCCTTGGCGACCTGCTTCAGATTGCCGGGGGTCGCGACGAGCGCCAGCTTGCGCGGCAGCAGAAAGTTGCGCGCGTAGCCGTTGGCGACCTTGACGACTTCGCCCCGCTTTCCGACGTTCTCGACGTGATCTCGCAAAATAATTTCCATAGCTACTCCGTCACGTAAGGAATGAGCGCGAGCTGACGCGCGCGCTTGATGGCCGTCTGCAGCTTGCGCTGGTGCGTCGCGCAGGTGCCCGAGATGCGGCGCGGCAGAATCTTGCCGCGCTCCGGCACGAACGGCCCCAGCAGCTTGACGTCCTTGTAGTTGATGTCGTCGATCTTGTCCGCGCAGAACTTGCAGACCTTCCGGCGGCGGAAGAGCGATTTTTTCTTGTCGTCCTTCTTGTCGCCGTCGCGCCCGCCGCGTCCGCCTGATGATGATGATGAGCGTCCTCGTCCTTCACGCATGACTAGATCCCCTCCTCGACGTCTCCGCCAAACCGATCGTCGTCATCGTCGGTGCGCTGCGGGCCTTCGCCGGGCTGCCGCTCGGGCGGCAGGCCGCGGGCCACGCGCCGGCGCTGCGAGTCTTCCTTGCGCAGCGTGCGCGCGCGCTCGATGACGCGGGTCTCTTCGTCCACGCGGACCGTGAGATGGCGAATCACCTGGTCGCTGACGCGCAGGCGGCGATCGATTTCCTTCATCAGCTCGCCCGAGCCGGTGATTACCTCGAGGACGTACGTCCCTTCCTTGTGCGGGCCGATCTCGTAGGCGAGCTTCCGCTTGCCCCAGTTCTCGGTCTTGTCGAGCGTGCCCGAGTACCGGCCGGTGATTTCCTCGACTTGCGTGTGGAGGTCCGTAATCTGCTGTTCCGTGGCGTTTGATGCCACGACGTAGATGAGCTCGTACTGTCTGATCTGACTCACTGGTGTCTCCTTCTGGATCTCTTACACGGGACTCCCGGACTCGCGTCGA
Source organism: uncultured Bifidobacteriaceae bacterium (assembly GCA_964356125.1). Taxonomy (GTDB): domain Bacteria; phylum Acidobacteriota; class Vicinamibacteria; order Vicinamibacterales; family JAMQPK01; genus JAMQPK01. The sequence goes on from CAYHHH010000047.1 coordinate 14,675, forward strand.
CTCTACGACTCTTGTCCCAGGACTCTCGTGCGCGAGAGCCACGCTTTTGCGTGGCAAGGAAGAATTCGGCGTTATGCCTGGTCTTCGTCCACTTGCGCCGCATTGAACCGGTTCATCGCCGCGAGGATGTTTTCCTTCGCGAACAACTCGGCAGCATCGGCTGCCCTACTCACCGCCGCATCGATCTGGGCTTTCTCCTCGACTGAAAACCTGCCCAGCACGTGATTCTTCAGCTCGCCCGCCTGCCGCCCGACGCCGACGCGCAGTCTCGGGAACTCGATGGTGCCCAGCTCCTGGATCACCGACTTCAACCCGTTGTGCCCGCCGGCCGATCCGCTCGTGCGCAATCGCAGGCGCCCCAGCGGCAAATCCGCATCGTCGACGACGACCAGCACGTCCGCGGGCGCGAGCTTGTGAAAGCCGGCGATCTCGCGGACGGCCCAGCCGCTCAGGTTCATGAAGGTCGTCGGCTCGGCCAGCAGCACGCCGTCGCCAATCTCCGCGATCTTCGCCGCCCGGGCCTTCCACTTCGCGTGGGTCTTCAACGTCACGCGATAGCGATGCGCAAGCTCCTCGGCGACCTGGAACCCGACGTTGTGCCGCGTGTGCTCGTACTCGCGGCCGGGATTGCCAAGACCCACGATCAGCTTCACATCGACTATTTCTTTTCCTTCTTACCGGCCGTCGGTGCCGGAGCGGCCTCAGCCGTCTCTTCGTCCTTCTTGCCCTTCTTGATGACTTCGGGCTCGGCCGGCGCAGCCGCACCCGCCGCAGCCGCCTCGGGAGTCGCCGGCACTTCCTCGACCCTCGGGATGACGACGTGCAGCAACATCATTTCCGGCTCGGCCATCGGCTTCCACTTCGCATTGGTCGCGATGTCCTTCACGCGGATGCTCATGCCCACCATGAGCTCGGTGACATCCACTTCGATGTGCGTCGGGATGTCGGCCGGCAGGCATTCGATTTCGATCTGGCGATGCACGACGTCGAGCACGCCCCCCTGCTGCTTGACGCCCTTCGGCTCGCCCTGCGGCACGACGGTGACCTGCACGCGGAGGAGCTTGTCCATCGCGACCCGATAGAAGTCGGCATGCAGCAGCTCGTGCGTCACCGGGTCGAGCTGATACTCGCGCACGAGCACCCGCGCGTCGCCCGCGCCGGGGACGTTCAGCGCGATCAGCGTGTTCGCGCCCTGCTCGGTGCGCAGAATCTTCGCCAGCATCTTCGGATCGACGGCGATGGGCTTGCCGCCATCCTTGCCGCCGTAGACCACGGCGGGAATCTTGCCGCTCACGCGGAGACGGCGCGCCTCGTTCTTGCCTCGTGTCGTGCGTTCAACTGCGTCCAATACGGCGTCCATAGTGCGTGATCCTCTTCGTTTACCGTTTACCGTCTACCGTTTACCGTCCGTCGACCACGGTCAACGGTGAACGGTGAACGGTAAACGCCTTTACACAAACAGCGAAGAGACAGACGACTCTTCGTGAATACTGCGTATCGCCTGGCTCAACAGCTTCGCCACCGAGAGCGACACAATCTTCGGATTCTTCGCGCGGTCGCCGTTGAGCGGGATCGTGTTGGTCACGATCAGCTTCTCGATCGGCGCCTTGTCGATGCGCTCCATCGCCTGTCCCGACAGCACGCCGTGCACCGCGCATGCGAAGATGCGGCCGGCGCCGTTGTCTTTGAGCGCGTTGGCCGCCTTCACGATCGTGCCCGCCGTGTCGATGATGTCGTCCTGGATGATGCACGTGCGCCCGGCGACGTCGCCGACGACGTTCATCACTTCCGCGGTGCCGTCATCGCTGCGGCGTTTGTCGATCACCGCGAGCTCACCGCCGAGCCGTTTCGCATACGCGCGCGCGCGCTCGGCGCCGCCGGCATCGGGCGCCACGATCGTCAGGTTCGGAAACGTCATCCGCGTCAGGTGATCGATGATCACCGGCGCCGCGAACAGATGATCGACCGGAATATCAAAGAACCCCTGAATCTGCGCCTTGTGCAGATCCATCGTGAGCACGCGATCGACGCCCGACGCACTCAGGATGTTGGCGACGAGCTTGGCGGAAATCGGCACCCGCGGCTTGTCCTTGCGATCCTGGCGCGCATACCCGTAATACGGAATCACCGCCGTAATCCGCGCGGCTGACGATCGACGAAACGCGTCGATCATGATCAGCATCTCCATGATGTGCTCGTCGACCGGCGCGCACGTCGGCTGGACGATGAAGACATCAGTGCCGCGGATGTTCTCGTCGATCTGGAACGAGACTTCCGTATCGGGAAATCGCCGCAGCCGGCATTGCCCCATCGGCAGCCCGAGATGCTGCGCGATCTCCCGGGCGAGATCGGGATGGGCGCTCCCCGAGAACAATTTCAGTTCGCCGTACCCTGCAGGTCTGTCCATGTGTCGGAGGTCCTATCCAACGCGAATACCGCGTCTGGGAACCGCCACGTCGCGCACGCTTGCCTAGCCGAAGCCGCGCCATGTTTCCGCGCGGCGAAGGCTGGCTGGGGCGGGTGGATTCGAACCACCGAATACGGGATCCAAAGTCCCGCGCCTTACCGCTTGGCCACGCCCCAACGAAGCTATCAGCTGTCAGCTATCAGCTATCAACTTATCAGAATCCCACCGTTCGTCTGAGAGCTGATGGCTGATCGCTGAGAGCGTGTCCTAGGCGTGGCTCGACCACCGCAGCGCAAACGAAGATTGTAGTCGATGGAAGGACTTACGGGCAAGTTTACCGCCTCTGCCGGGACAGGAATCGCGCGGTCAGGACCTGCGCCCCTTCATTTTTAAACGCGCGTGCCGCGCGTTGGCCGGCCGCGGCCGATTTGAAGATGCCGAACACCGTCGACCCGCTCCCCGACATTGCCGCCAGCAGCGCCCCGCGCTCCGTAAACCGTTGTTTCAATTGGGTAATCACCGGATGGCGGGAGGCGACAGGCGCCTCCAGATCGTTGACGAGCGGGACGTTCGGAAAAAGGGGACGGGAATCTTTTTCGAGGGGTGTCGGGGAAAAAGATTCCCGTCCCCTTTCTTCGTCAAACCACGCATACGCGTCTTTCGTCGCGACGCCGAACGGCGGGATGACCAACACGACCCAGTAGCGCGGCAGGTTCTCGAGCGGGTACACCTCTTCGCCCCGGCCGAGCCCGAGCGCCGTGCCTCCGACGAGAAAAAACGGGACATCAGACCCAATCGTCGCCGCCAGCGCATGAAGCCTCTCATCGGGCACCCGCAGCTTCCACAACCGGCGCAGCCCCAGCAGCGCCGCGGCCGCGTCGCTGCTGCCGCCGCCCAGCCCCGCCTGCATTGGAATGTTCTTCTGCAGCATCACCACCGCATCGCGCGCCTCTCCGTCGCGCCCCGCGGCCTCCCACAACAACTGCGCGCCCTTCCACACCAGGTTGGTGCGATCGGCCGGCACACCCGGCATGTCGCAGCGAATCTGGAACGGGCCGCGACGCGCGTCGCACTTCACCCGATCGAAGAGATCGATCGCCTGGAGGATGGTTCGCACGTCATGGAATCCGTCCGGCCGCGCGTCGGCGACCCGCAGCGAGAGATTGATCTTGGCGAACGCACGAAGGGTCACAGATGCCATATTTTTGCCGACCTAAAGGTCGGCACTACTGAAGCGGGCCGGATTTGCGTAACTGTTCGAGCGTCAGCGGCGCGACCCCGTCTGGAATCTTGAGCGCGACGAGCTGGTCGCGCGGCAGATCGCCATTCACTTCGACCTGGCTCAGCGCCAGCGCGAGGCTCAGCTCCGGGCCGCGCAGCACAACCTGGGACGGACGATCGCCCTGGAACGCCGCGTAATCGATCTCGAGGCCGCCGTATCGCCCGGCCACGATCCGCCACGCGTTGCCCGCGCGCCGCAGATAGATCGATCCTCCCGCCGCAAGATCGACGGCGAGCCAATCGGGTCCGTACGCGCGCGCGCCTGTCGAATCAGAGGCGGCCCGCACGCACCCCGCAAGCATGGCGCGCAGATCGTCGGGCCCAAGCCTGATGCCCACGAGCGCGTTGAGAATCTCCTCCGGCGGCGCGTCGAGCACGACGCGCCGCTCGCGCGAGAGCAGGAGCGTGCCGCGCGGGCCATCGCCGACGAGGATGAACACCGGCGCGCCGAACGGCGCGACCCCTTCCAGCCGCAGCGCACCTGGCACGAGACCCGCGAGCACACGCCCGCGCATACGCTGTCCGGCGGCGCGTCCCGACAGGCCGAGCTCGGCCTGCATCACGCGCACGCAGGCGCACGCCGCGCGCGCCTGCGCATAGGCCGCCGCAAAATCGGGCGCCGGAGTGCCGGTGCCGCCCGGCAGCGTCACGCGCGGTTGCCCGCACGCCGTCAGACCGATCGTGAATACGAAAATCGAGAAGGCGAGCTTACTTTTTTCGGCCAAGTTTCTGGCGCGCCGACTTGATCTTGTCCTCGAGCTCCGATCGGGAAATGGAGTCGCCGTCGCCGTCGAGCGCCTTCTGCCAGGCGGCGATCGCTTCCTCGAACAAGCCGCGCTTGTTGAGGAAATCGCCAAGATGATCCTGAATCACCGACACCGTCGGCATCTGCGCCGCCGCCTGCCGCAGTGGCGCGTCGGCCAGATCGAGCCGGTTCTGTTTGTAATACGCCCACCCGAGGCTGTCGAGGTAGGCGCCGTTGCCGGGCTCAATCGCGAGCGCGCGCTGCACGAACGCCACCGCTTCGTCGAGCTTCTGCCCGCGCTCCGCGAGCATGTAGCCGAACGAATTGAGCGCGTCCGCGCTCTTCGGATCCTCGGCAATCATCTGCCGGAAGATCGCCTCGGCTTCGGCGTACTTGCGCTCGCGATCGAGCGTCGACGCGAGCGACAGCTTCACGGCGGGCTCTTTCGGAAACCTGGCGACGGCGCCCTGCAGCGTCCGGACCGCTTCGTCACCCTTGCCCGCGTCCTGCTGCGATCGCGCCAGCCTGATTTCGACCAGCGGGTCTGTCGGCGACAGCGTGCGCGCCTGCCGCAGCATCGCGATCGCCTTGTCGAACTGGCGTAGATCTTCGTACGCAGTCGCGAGATCGAAATAGGTGCTGCGGAACACGTCGCTCGACAGATCGGCCGCGTCCGCCGCGCGCAATCGGGCGCTGACGATCGGCTCGAGCAGCTCAATAATTTTTGGATGCTGGTCCTGGTCGAGGAAGATCTGCGCCAGCTGGCGCGGACCGCCGAGCGCGCGCGCGTCGAGCCCGATCAGCCGGCGCGCGGTCACCTCGGCCGCCGCGAAGTCGCGCGTGCGGCGCTGCGCCTCGGCCAGCAGATACAACGCGCGCTGGTTGCGCGAGCTGCCCGCCGAACCGGCTTCGAGCGCGTCTCTCGCGCCCTGCGCGTCCCCGATGTTCAACAGGGCGGTCGCCCACTGCGAGCGGAGCGACAGGCTCTGCGGCCGATCTCCCACCGCTCCCGCGAAGGCACGGGCGGCCTCGGGCCAGCGGCCCGCATCCTGATAGACCTGCCCCAGCGTGCTGTACAGCTCGGGAGCGTCCTCAACGGACTTCTCGAGCATCGCGATGGCGTCGGCGTCGCGATCGACCGCCTGATACGCCTCGGCAAGCATCGCAATCGCATCGATCTGATCGGGTTGATCGGCGACGAAGGGCGCGAGCATCGCAATCGCCTTGTCGTACTGGCCATCGGCGATATACAGGCGTCCGAGCATGGTCGGCACGCCGGGATGCGCGTTGCGGTTCGCTTTTTCGAGATTGGTGATGGCGCGCGCGGTGTAGGTGCGCCGATCGGCCTGCCGCGTGCTGGGCACCTCCGCCATGCGCGCGTACAGGCTGCCGAGAATCCAGTTGGCCTCTGGATTGGCCGGGTTCGCCTTGACGGCCCGCTCGCCCGCGGCGATCGCTTCGGCCGGCCGATTGAGGCGCGCATACAACTCGGCGAGCGCTGCCGGAATCTCTGCCGACGTCGGGTCGAGCTGCTCGGCGCGCAGATACGCGGCGGTCGCCCCGGGACCGTCGCCGCGCAGCTCGAGCTGCAGCCCCATCATGAACTCGTAATACGCGCCGCCCGCGGCGTCGCCTGGCGCCCCTTTCGATTGCGCGAAAGCGGAGCTGGCGCCCGCACACAGCACCAACACGACGACGATCGATTTCCGCATCTGACGTTCGATTGTACCCTTTCTGCTATAGTTTTTGGACGTCCACCTGGAGGAACATTCCCATGGCACTCGACGCTGAGCTCCTCGAAATCCTGGCGTGTCCCAACTGCAAGACGCCGGTCATTCTCGTGCACAACGGCAAGGGACTGAAGTGCAACACCTGCCACCGCGTCTATCCGATCAAGGACGACATTCCCGTCATGCTGATTGACGAAGCCACGATAGAAAAATAGATCGGCATTTGAACATTCTTTTAGTCCGGCTCCGGCTGATCGGCGATGTCGTGTTCACGACTCCGGCCATTCGAGCCCTCCGCCGCCACTACCCCGACGCCCGCATCACCTACATCGTCGAAGAGGAAGCCGAGCCGGTCGTGCGTCAGAATCCGCATCTAGACAACGTGATCGTGGCGCGCAGCCCCCACGCGCCCGGCCGCCTGCGCGCCGATATCGCGCTGATCGGGCGCCTGCGGCGCGAGCGATACGATCTCGCGATCGACTTTCATGGCGGGCCGCGCAGTTCGATGCTGACGTGGCTGAGCGGCGCGCCACGACGCATCGGCTACGAAGTCGCCGGGCGAAGCTGGATGTACACCACGCGCGTGCCGCGGCCGCGGGCGCTGAGACCGCGGCATTCGGTCGTCAGCCAGTGGGATGTACTGCTGCCGCTCGGCATCGCGCCACCGGATGCGGAGATCGATGCGACATACATGCCGGAGGACCCGGCCGCGTCGGCGGCGGTCGCGCGGCGATTGACGAGCGCGGGCATCGGAACCGGTCATCCCGTCGTCGTCGTGCACGTGAGCGCCGGCAACCCGTTCCGGCGCTGGCCGGCGGCATCCTTTGTCGAGCTGGTGTGCCGGCTGGCGTCAAAAGATGCGAAGCGCCGTATCATCCTCACGTCCGGACCGTCCGACGCCGAGGCCGCGGCGGCGGTCGCGCGCGACGCACGCGCCCGGCTCGCGGCAGACGAGCGGGCTTCGATCGTCGAATGCGGAGAGTTCGATCTCCCGGAATTGCGGGCCTTGATCGCACGTGCGTCGCTTTACATCGGAGGCGACAGCGGGCCTCTTCACATCGCGGGCACCACCGGCGTGCCGGTTGTGGGGCTGTACGGACCCACGCTGCCGATCCGATCGCAGCCGTTTCGAGGCGCGCAGTTCACGAGCCTTGCGGCGGAAGTCGCGAATCTGCCGTGCCGCCCGTGCGACCAGCGCGTCTGTGAGCCCGGCGATTTTCGATGCTTGAGCGGGATTTCGGCTGAAGCCGTCGCGGCCCTGGCCGAACAAGCACTGAGAGCGCCAACACAGTAACCTTAAGCCGCGAGCGGCGCGGGGCATGGGGCCCCCGCAAGCGAAGCGGCGCGGAGCGGGGTGAGGGGCCCCCGCGACTAAAAATGAATTCTGAGTGGTTTCAACGTATCGGGTACGTCGGCCTGCTGGGGTTCGTGTCGGCGCTGCAGTTCTCCATCGCCGCCGCGAATGTGTTTCTCGGGTTATCGCTGCTCATGTGGCTGCTGCACGCGATGGCCACGCGCCGCCTGGAGGTTCCCAGATTCTTCTACCCGCTGGCGGCCTACGCCGCGTTGACGCTCGTGTCGGCGGCGTTCTCAGACGATCCGAACGCCAGCTTCGTCGATTCGAAGCAGCTCGTTCTCTTTCTTGTCGTGCCGATGGTCTACGCCATGGCCCGCGGAACCCAGGCGCCGTTCGTCGTGCAGGTGATCATCACGGTGGGCGCGATCAGCGCGCTCTACGGCATCTTCCAGTTCGGCGTGCTGCAGTTCGACAACCTCGGGCAGCGCCCGCGGGGCGCGCTCGGCCATTACATGACGTACTCGGGCGTCCTGATGCTCGTGACGTGCGCCGCCGCGGCGCGCATCCTGTTCACGCGCGATCGCATCTGGCCGTCGCTGATGATGCCGGCCCTGCTCGTCATTCTCGGCCTCACGTTCACGCGAAGCGCGATGGTGGGTGCGTGCGCGGGCATCGCGTTCCTGCTGCTGCTGAAGGATCTGCGGCTGATGGCCGTGATGCCGGTGCTCGCCGCGCTGTTTTTCGTGCTCGCGCCGCCGCAGGTGACCAATCGCTTCATGTCGATGTTCGACGCTCGCGACCCGACGCGCGTCGATCGCGTGGCCATGTTGAAGGTGGGCAGCCGGATGGTGAGGGACAACCCGCTCGTCGGTGTGGGCCCGACGCGGGTCGGCGCCCGCTATCGCGAGTTCCTCCGTCCGGGTGAGCCCGACCACGTGAACCCGCACCTGCACAACGTGCCGATGCAGATCGCCGCCGAGCGCGGGCTGCCGGCCCTCGCGGCGTGGCTGTGCATGATCGCGATCCTCGCCATCGACATGACGCGCCGGCTGAAAATTCCCGAGACTCGCTTTCTGGCCGGCTCGGCCCTCGGCTGCATGGTCGCGATGTTCGCGGCGGGTCTGGCCGAGTACAACTTCGGCGACTCGGAATTCCTGATGCTGTTTCTCGTGCTGATGACGCTGCCGTACGCGGCCAGGCCGGAGAGCGTCAGTGCCGAAAGTGCCGCTTCCCCGTAAGGACCATCGCCAGTCCGTGTTCGTCGGCGGCCGCAATCACTTCGTTGTCGCGCAACGACCCGCCCGGCTGAACGACGGCGGTCGCGCCGGCTTTGGCGAGCGCGTCCAATCCGTCGCGGAACGGAAAGAACGCATCAGAGGCGGCCACCGATCCCGGCAGCGGATTCTTTCCCTCCGAGTTGACCGCCTTCATGATCGCCACCTGGACTGCGTCGACGCGGCTCATCTGCCCCGCGCCGATCGCGAGCGTGCGCGACGCGTTGGTGAAGATGACCGCGTTCGATTTCACGTGCGCGCAGATGCGCCACGCAAAACGCAGCGCGCCCCATTCCGACTCGGTCGGCGCGCGCTTTGTAGCGACCTTCAGGCCGGCGGCAGCGAACGTCTTCGCATTCCACGGCGAGCGCGCCTCCGTCACTTCGTCGCGCTGCTGCACGAGCATCGCGCCGAGAATCGAGCGCACGTCGCGGCGCCTCGCACCCTCCTCCCCGGACCTCAGGTCTGCGACCACCACGCGCATGTTCGCCTTGGTGGCGAGAATCGGCCGCGCGTCTTCATCGACGGCCGGCGCGATGACCGCCTCTATGAAGGTCGACACGAGCGCCCGCGCCGTCGCGGCGTCGATAGGACGGTTGAGGCCGATGATGCCCCCGAAGGCGGCCAGCGGATCCGACTCGCGCGCCTGGACGTACGCCTCGTCTATCGACGCGCCGATCGCCGCACCGCACGGGTTCGTGTGCTTGATCACCGCTGCAGCCGGCTCAGTGAACTCGAGCGCGATGCGCGCGGCCGAATCCAGGTCGATCAGGTTCGTGAACGATAGCTCCTTGCCCTGCAGCACTTCCGCCGATCCAAGGGCGAAGCTGCTGTCGAGGGCGTACCACGCCGCCGGCTGATGCGGATTTTCTCCGTAGCGCAGCTCCTTGATTTTGCGCAGCGCGATAGACAGCCGAGGCGGATTCTTAGACGACCCCGTTGCGCGCGTGAAGCTGCCCTCAGCGGGCGAGAATTCCGCGAGCGTTCCGGCGATTGCCGTGTCGTAGGCCGCCGTGTGCGCAAACGCCTTTCGCGCAAGCTCGAAACGGAACGCCCGCGACGCACCGCCCGGCCGCTCGAGCTCGGCGAGCACGCGCGGATAATCCGAGGGATCGACGACGACCAGCACGTCCTGGAAGTTCTTCGCGGCCGACCGCACCATGCTGGGGCCGCCGATGTCGATCTCCTCAACCAGCGCATCGAAGACGATGTCGGGCCTTGAGGCCGCCTTCACGAACGGATACAGGTTGACGACGACGATGTCGATGGGGGTGATGTTGTGCTGCCCCAGCGTGGCCATGTCGTCGCTGCGTCCCCGACGGGCGAGGATGCCACCATGCACGGCCGGATGGAGCGTCTTGACCCGGCCATCCATGATCTCTGGGAAACCGGTGACCGCCGAAATACCGGTGACCGGCACCCCGGCAGATTCGAGGGCGCGGGCGGTGCCGCCGGTCGAGACAAGCTCGTAGCCTCTGCCGGCCAGCGACTGTGCGAAAGGTAGCAGACCGGACTTATCGGAGACGCTGAGAAGGGCTCTTGGCATTCGTCGGATGTCCCACGGAGTTGACTGAATCGTTACAAGACATTATTATCTCCGCGGCGCTGGCGAGGATAGCGCCGTCAACGGAAGACCGCACCGTTGCGGTCTTTTTTTTTGGGTTCGCGGTACTCGCGCCGCACGTAAGTAAGGAAGAGTAAAGATGCGTATCACAGGCAAGGTCAAGTGGTTCAACAACGCCAAGGGTTATGGGTTCATCGAACGCGAGGGCGGCAGCGACGTCTTCGTGCACTACTCCGCCATTCAGGGCGCCGGCTTCCGGTCCCTGGAAGAGGGGCAGGCCGTCGAGTTCGAGATCGTTGACGGACCCAAGGGACCACAGGCCGGTAACGTCACCAAGGCCTAACCCGCAATACCAGCCTGACCGGGAAAGAGGGGTCCAAACCCCTCCCGACCCCTTTTTCCCGGTCAGGCGACCTTGCTCACTTCGTCCCCTTCATTCCCCTCGCCGTAAAGTTCAGCTTTCCATCCTTCATCGACACCCGAAACGCGACTTCCGGCGCGCCATCCTTCTTCAGCTTCGACACCTGCGACTTCACCAGCTCGGTGAACTTGTGGAACGGGATGTTCTGCTCGCCCATCTGCTCGCGCGCATCGCGCAGCGTGTCGTAGAGGTCGTGGAGCTTGTCCATCTCCTTCATCGGGTCCTTGAACGACGCGACAAACAGCACCTTGTCTTCGGCCTTCGCCGGCGCCCTCTTGGTCTCGGCCGGAGGCTTCTGCGCAAACGGGCCCGGGCGCCCCTCTTCGCGCGCGCGCAGGCCGCGATCCCAGAGATCGACGAACGCCGCGAATCGCGACTGCAGCGTCGTGAAGCGGAAGCGATCGCCGTAATTCTGAATGACGCCGCGGTCGATGCGCTTGATCATCGCCTCGACGCGGCTGCGCGTCTCCCAGGGCGGACGCGGAAGCCGCCCGGAGAAATACATGTTGTATTCCCCTTCCAGCTTCCTGAGGTCGCTTTCCAGGATCTGCAGTTCCCGTTCGAACTCTCGTACGTCGGCCACTATCTCGGTATGAGAAACCAGATAAGCGGCAGCCACAGCTCGCGCGCGTACGGCACGGGGCGATCGTCGATCAGCACCTCGCACGCGTCGAACGGGCCGACCAGCTCGAACAAGTCGCGCAGCTTCGTCGCGTCGGCCGGCCAGAAGCGCGCGCGGTGCCGGAAGGACGATCCGGTTCCGGTCTCGCGATACTCGGCCGACGCTTTGGCCAGCTCGACGGCGCGCGCGTAGTCGGGAGACTCGAGCGCGGGAAACACCAGCGTCACCGAGAACGGCCGTTGGGGGGCGCCGAAGAGCTCCGCGTGCAAATCGGGGTCGAGTGTCGCGATCTCTTCGTCGCTGAGCTGCTCGGGCAGCTCGACGTACGGCCAGAAGCGCTCGCGCGGGCGATACGCCGGCGGATCGGACGCCGACAGGTGAGGCTCGTTTTTCGGTTCGGTGGACATTACAGGAGGCAGGGAAATGTTAACCCGAAACCCGCGCTGTAACTAGAGATCTAAAGATCTATAGATCTCGAGATCTAAAGATACACGCCGCATCAGAGTATCGTGGCGATTGATTCCAGCGCCAGCTCAAGCACGCGGGAGGGCATGAGTCCGAGGTAGAAGGTCGCGATCGTCGGCACGGCCAGCGCGAGGATCGATGCCGTCGACGGGGCCGTCACCGGAGCGGTGGACGGCTGATCGGACATGTACATCATCACCACGACGCGCAGGTAGAAGAACACCGACACGACGCTCGTCAGCACGCCGATGATGGCGAGACCGTAATCGCCGGCGCTGACGGCGGCGCTGAAGAGATACCACTTGCCGATGAACCCCGCCGTGGGCGGAAAGCCGCCGAGCGACAGGAGAAAGATCGTCAACAGAAACGCGAGCAGGGGCTGGCGCGTCGCCAGCCCGGCGTAATCCGCGAGATCGTCGTTCGTGCGATCGCGCGTGGCCACCAGCGCGGTGATGCCGAATGCGCCGACGCTCGTGAGGGCGTATGTGAGCAGGTAAAACAGAATCGCGCCCTTGCCCATGTCATTGCCCGCGGCCATCGCCATCAACAGATAGCCCGCGTGCGCGATGCTCGAGTACGCCAGCATCCGCCGCACGTTCCGCTGCACCACGCCCGCGACGGCGCCGAGAATCATCGAGGCCGCCGCCAGCATCCAGATGACCGGCTCCCACTGCGGCTGCAATCCGCCGAAGGCCGACATGAACACGCGCACGAACGCCGCGAACGCCGCCGCCTTCACGCCGGCCGACATGAACGCGGCGACCACCGCCGGCGCGCCCTCGTAGGCGTCAGGCGTCCACATATGGAACGGCACCGCCGACACCTTGAACGCAAAGCCCACCAGGAGCAGCCCCATGGCGATGTAGCTGAGCACCTCGTTGCTCGCGTTCAGGCCCGACATGACGACGACGATCTCGTCGAGCTTCGTGGTGCCGGTAATTCCGTACGTAAACGCGATGCCGTAGAGAAAGAAGGCGCTGGAGAAGCCGCCGAGCAGGAAGTACTTGAAGGCTGCTTCGGCCCCGGACTTCGACTCGCGGCGGATGCCCGTGAGGATGTAGACGGCCAGCGACAGGATCTCGAGCGCGATGAAGATGACGAGAAGATCGGTGGCGGTCGCCATCAGAATCATCCCGCCAATCGCGAAGAGCGTGAGCGCGTAGTATTCGCCGCCGCCAATCTCGTCGCGCTCGACGACCTGCGACGACAGCAGCACCGTGAGGATACCCACCACGACGAGGATGAGCGTCACGAACAACCCGAAGTTGTCCCCCGTGACGACCCCGAAGCTCACCGCGCCGCGGTTCCACAGCAGCGCGCCGGTCGCGCCGGCCGTCAGCAGCACGCCGATGGCGATCGCCTCCATCGGCATCTTCTCCCCGGGCTCGCGGAACGCTTCCGCCATCATGCACAGGATGCCCCCAAACCAGACGCAGACGAGCGGGATGACGGCTAAGTACTCGTTCATAGGGATTAGGGACTCGGGATTGGGGATTGGTTCTGCGACGGTGTCACGCGTACCGGGACTGGCCTAATCCCAAATCCCCAATCCCTAATCCCTTCCGGCGCGCGAACAGTCTGTCCCTCGTTGCGGCGGACCTGCTCGACGAGGCGCGCGACAGCCGGTTCCATCGGCTTGAGAAACACCATCGGGAAGATGCCCATGAAGATGGCCATCGCGACGGCGGGCCACAGCGTGAAGCGTTCGCGCGTCGACAGGTCGGGCAGCGTCGCATTCTCTTCGTTGGTCACGGGGCCGTAATTGACGCGCTGGAACATCCAGAGCATGTAGACGGCCGACAGCAGTACGCCCGTCGCCGCGAAGGCCGCCAGCCGCGGATTCCAGCGGAACGCGCCCACGAGAATCAGCAGCTCGCCGACGAAGCCGTTCAACCCCGGCAGCCCGATCGACGCGAGCGTAATGACGAGGAACGCCGACGACAGTTTCGGCAGCACCTTCTTGAGGCCGCCGAACTCCGCGATCAGCCGCGTGTGGCGGCGGTCGGACAGCATGCCGACGATCAGGAAGAGCGCGCCCGTGCTGACGCCGTGCGCCAGCATCTGGTAGACCGCGCCCTGCACCCCCTGCACGTTCATGGCGGAGATGCCGAGCGCCACGAACCCGAGATGGCTGACGCTCGAATACGCGACCAGCTTCTTCAAGTCGGGCTGCACCATCGCGACGAGCGCGCCGTAGATGATGCCGATGACCGCCGCAATGCCGAGATACGGCGCGAAGTACAGCGCGGCATCGGGAAACAGCGGAAACGCAAACCGCACGAGGCCGTACGTGCCCATCTTCAGCAGCACGCCCGCCAGGATGACCGAGCCCGCCGTCGGCGCCTGCACGTGCGCATCGGGCAGCCACGTGTGGAACGGGAAGATCGGCACCTTGATGGCGAATGCGAGCGCGAACGCGAGGAACCCCCAGAACTGCAGCGAGCGCGGAATCTGCAGCTCGTACAGCTTCAGCAGATCGAAGCTCGGCAATCCGGTGGCGACGCTGTGGTAGTAACCGAGCGCCAGGATCGCGACGAGCATGAGGACGCTGCCGGCCATCGTGTAGAGCATGAACTTGATGGCGGCATACACGCGGTTGTCGTAGCCCCAGATGCCGATGAGGAAATACATCGGGATGAGCATCGCGTCCCAGAACACGTAGAACAGGAACAGGTCGAGCGCGATGAACACGCCGATCATCGCCGCCTCGATCGCGAGGATGAACATCGCGAAGGCCTTCACCCGGCTGTGGATCGACTCCCACGACGAGAGCAGCGCCAGCGGCGTCAGAAACCCCGTGAGCACCAGCAGGAACAGGCTGATGCCGTCGACGCCGACGAAGTACTCGATGCCGAACGACGGGATCCAGGTGTAGCGCTCGATGAACTGGAAATCGGCTGACGAAGCGTCGAAGCGCGCCCACAACAACAGCGTCAACGCGAACACCACGAGCGACACGGCGAGCGCGACGCGGTGGATCAGCGCCTCGCGCGCGCGCCCGATCGCGGCGATGACCGCAACGCCGGCGAGCGGGACGAGCACGAGCAGGGTCAGTAAAGGCAAATCAACTCCACAAGTAGTAACCGACGATCACAACCGCTCCGAACAGGACAGACACGGCGTAGGTGCGCACCGAGCCGGTCTGCATCTGGCGCACCAGCGCACCGGTCTCGGCGACGATCTGCCCGGTGCCGTTGACGGCGCCGTCGATCACGCGCGCGTCGGCCTTCCACAGCACATGTTCGGAGAGCGCCTTCACCGGCTGGACGAGGATGGCGTCGTACACCTCGTCTACGTATCCCTTGTTCACCAGGAACTGGTAGCCACCGGAGAATCGCGCAGCGAAGGCGTCCGGCATCGCCGGGCGCTTCAGATAGAGAAACGCGGCGATGCCGATGCCGGCGAGCGCGATGAGCGAGGACACGATCATCAGCGTTATCTCGACGCCGTGATCCGCGTGCTCCGCGGCCGCAGGCGCGCCTGCCATCGCCGGGACGTGGACGCTCGGCTCGAGGAAGTGCTCGAGCCACGCCGACCCATGGAGCGCCGCGGGCACGTTGAGATATCCGGCGAGCACCGATCCGACCGCCAACACGACGAGCGCGATGGCCATCGGCCGTGGCGCGTCGTGCAGGTGGCCCAGGGCTTCAGCCCTGGCTGGGCGCCGCTCGCCGTGAAACGCGAGGAACACGAGGCGGAACATGTAGAACGCGGTCATCAGCGACGTGATCGCGCCGACGGTCCACAACACAGGATGGCCGGCCGCGAACGTGCGATACAGGATTTCGTCCTTGCTGAAGAACCCTGCAAGGCCCGGAACGCCGGCGATCGCGAGCGCGCCAATCAGGAACGTCCAGTACGTGACCGGGAGCTCCTTCTTCAGCCCGCCCATGTGGCGCAGGTCCTGCTCGCCGGCGAGCGCGTGTATGACCGCGCCGGATCCGAGGAACAGCAGCGCCTTGAAGAACGCGTGCGTGAACAGATGGAAGATGCCGGCCGCGTACGCGCCGACGCCCATGGCCATGAACATGTAGCCGAGCTGCGACACGGTCGAGTACGCCAGCACGCGCTTGATGTCGTTCTGCACCATGCCGATCGCGCCCGCCCACAATGCGGTCGCGGTGCCGATGACGGCCACGATCATCAGCACGTCGGGCGCGTGCGCGAACAGCACCGCGTTGCGTCCGATCAGATACACGCCCGCGGTCACCATGGTCGCCGCGTGGATGAGCGCGGAGACCGGCGTCGGGCCTTCCATCGCGTCCGGCAGCCA
>CAYHHH010000048.1:0-4694 GCA_964356125.1 uncultured Bifidobacteriaceae bacterium
TGGAACATCTCGACGAGTTACGGAAGCGCATCATCCGCGCCCTGCTCTCGCTCTGCCTCGGCATCGCCATCTCGCTCTTTTTCATCCAGGACATCTACGAGTTCGTGATGCGGCCGCTGCAGCGGCTGCTGCCGGACGGGGGGAAGCTGATCTACACCTACCCGACCGAAGCGTTCATGCTGTACCTGCGCATTGCGATCATCGCGGGGCTCGTCATGGCGGCGCCGCTGATTTTCTGGCAGGTCTGGCTGTTCGTCGCGCCGGCGCTCTACTCGAAAGAGCGCCGCTACGCCATCCCGTTCGTGCTCCTCTCGAGCACGGGGTTCCTGGCGGGCGCCGCCTTTTCGCACTACGTCGCGTTTCCGCTGATGTGGGTGTTCTTCGGAAGCTTCCAGACCGACTTCGTGACGTTCATGCCGCGCATCGAAGACGCGTTCGGCATGTACATCCGCATGCTGCTCGGGATGGGGCTGGTCTTTCAGATGCCCGCGCTCGTGTTCTTCCTCGCCCGTATGGGGGTCGTGACGGCGCGGTGGATGGTGCGGCAGTTCAAGTACGCCGTGCTGGTCATCTTCATCGTCGCCGCGATCATCACGCCGAGCGCGGACGTCGCCAGCCAGCTGATCGTCGGCGTGCCGATGATCGGGCTGTATATCCTGAGCATCGTCATCGCGTGGATCGTCGGCCCGAAAAAACGGAATGCAGAATTGTGAGATTGGTAGATTGTGAGATTGACAGATTCACGCGCCGCTTAGCGAAATCGGTTCGGCTGCCAGCTCTGTAATAAAGCCACACCTCGACGCACCGATTCAGGTTCATTTCAGCCGTAGACTGCTTCACCACTGAGCAATTGTTCGTGGTGGTGTCGAGGCCTACGCCGTTGTCTGCGCAAAGCTGCTCGAGCGAGTACGCCGTAGTCTGAGCTCGACCGGCGGGCGCATTGGCGCCGAAAGATGCCTCGGCGCATCTGGGCGCTCCCGGTGCGACCCACTGATGGATGATGGCCACAGGGCGACCGTCGGGGCTGAGAGAGGACGGAGGACGGGCGAAGCGTTCGCAAGAATGGGGGGGAGGAATCTTGGCCGAGAGCGTTGTGGTGCTGTAACATGCGACCGCTGAACGGTCTTCAAGTCGGAAACGTCGCGGGCCGGAGGTCGCTCGTACGGAAACGTCTTCGCGTCGTGTGTAAACCTCGGGAGGGAACGGTCATGGCCCTTAACTCTTCGCCATTCACGTCGCAGCCGTGCCTCACGATCATTGTTCTTGCAACGACGTTCGCATCTGCGACTTACGGCGGTGCCGCCCAAGATGCCACCGCTGCAACCGAGGAGGTTCTCGCGTCTGGAGTGGACCTAAGGAAGGCAACGGACCTAACGGTTGTTGCGGCCGGTGAGACAACGCATGTTCTCTGGAAAGAGAAACGCGGGCAGTCGTGGGTGGCCATGATTGACGGGAACGCCAGCGTTCAATGCGATGAACTCGGCGCGCTGGTCTCCAACCCCGCAACGGGCACATTGTCGTTCGCATGCAGGAGGCAGAGCCGCTGGATCGTCATATCAGACGGCAAAGAGAGTCAGGACTATCAAGAGGTCGAGGGCCTGGTTTTTAGTCGTGACGGCCGCAGATTCGCATATCACGCGACGCGGCGCGACCGATGGGTGATGGTTATCGATGGCCAAGAGGGTGAAGAACACGATGTTGATCGATACTTCAACCGCAGTGGCCCTGTGTTCAGCCCCGACGGTCGCCGTGTTGCGTACGGCGGTAAGCAGGCGGACAGGCATCACATCTGGATCGACGGCGTGAAGAGCCCGCCTTATGCCCACGCGCTGTTTCCGAGTTTCAGCGATGACTCGAAACGCGTGGGGTACATCGCTCACAAAACTCAACGGGGTTCATGGGCCATCGTGATGGATGGCGTCTATGGGCCTGAATTCCGCCGCGGTGTCGGCGCTCCGGTGTTCAGCCCCGATGGTCAACACGTCGCGCACTCTGCGATGCTGTCATTGACCGGCAAGTCAGTCATGGTGTTGGACGGTGTCGAAATTGGTGAGGCGAGCATCAACGACTCCGTACCGGTCTTCAGTCCCGATGGCAGGCGGCTCGCGTACACGATGAGGGACGGCGACAAGTCCGTGATGATGGTTGATGGAAAGCCTTCGGCCCCGTACGTCCGCATGTCTCGACCCGTGTTCAGCCCAGACAGCCAACACATTGCCTACCGTGCTCTTCCCGAACTGCAATACAAGAACAAGATTGCCGGATTCTTCTTCAAACCTGGTAACGACCGCGTACCGGCTCTGGTGCCACTTGGGATGAGGGAGAGTTCTGCGCTCGATATCTCGACTGGACGGTACTATTTCGAAGATTTCCAAACCATTGGAGTCATCGTGCTCGACGGCATTCCCCAGACACGGCACTCAGTGGTCGGCCTGCCGTGGTTCTCCGCGACGGGGCGTCTACACTACGTCGCCGCCGATGCCCAGAGCATCACCGACGTGATCGACGGTAAGGATGTCCACACCCTGGCAAGTGACGGTTTGGCCTTCACGCCGGTCCGAGCCCAGGATTGGGATGGATTCGCATACGTCGTTCATGGAAAGACCGGAAGCGCCGTCGTGATCGACGGCGTCCCGGGACCTCTCTACGACTCGGTCGTACACGGTTCACTCCGGGCCCAGGGAAACGAAGGCGTCACCTACCTTGCGGTCCGCGGGAAGGATCTGCTTCGCACGACGCAACGCCGTCACTGAGCGAGAACCGAATACTCTGTCGCGGTGACGTGTCAAATATTGGGCGCTTTCGGTTGGCAGTAGATTGACGTGGGATCGCAATCCACCAGTCTTCCACTCTACCAATTCAGCCAAGCATCCGACGGCGAGCCTCGGATACCGCGGCGGGCACATCCTCAGGCTTCACCTTCACGACTTCTTTAGTGCGGCGATCGCGCAGTTCCACCACGCCGTCTTTCAGCCCTTTCGCGCCAACCGTGAGACGCAGCGGCATGCCGAGCAGATCGGCATCCTTGAATTTCACGCCGGGGCTCAATCCTTCGCGATCGTCGTGGAGCACTTCGAATCCGGCCCCTTCGAGATCCGCTTCAATCTGATTGGCCACGGCGGCGATGTCGGGCTTCGCCGAATCGAGGCTGACGAGGTGCACGTGATACGGCGCGACCGGCCACGGCCAGATGATGCCGTCGGCGTCGTAGTTCTGCTCGATTACCGCCGCGATCGTGCGCGTGATGCCGATGCCGTAGCACCCCATCACCATCGGGCGCTCCATGCCCGACTCGTCGAGGTAGACGCATTTCATCGCCACGGAGTACTTCGTGCCGAGCTTGAAGACCTGCCCCACTTCGATGCCGCGGAACGCCTCGAATGTCCCCTTGCCGCAGCGCGGGCACGCATCGCCCTCTCTGGCCAGCCGCAGATCGTGGAATCCCTTGAACTGCATCAGGTCGCGATCGGGCTTGAAGCCGAAGTGGTGATAACCCTCTGTGTTGGCGCCGCACGTCAGGTTGCAGGCACCATCGAGGCTCTTGTCGGCGTACGTCGGCACGTCGAACCCGACTGGACCGATGAAGCCCGACTTCGTGCCGGCGCGCCGCTCCGCCTCTTCGAGCGGGACGAGATCCAGTGAGTCTGCGCCGATCAGATTCTTCATCTTCACGGTGTTGGGCTCGTGGTCGCTCCGCAGGACCAATCCCACGTCCCACGTCGCGTCGGCCCTCGTGGCGCGATAGAGATAGAACTTCGATGCGTGATCGAGCGGCAGGCCGTCGTGCTCGGCGTCGCGAAACGCCTTCGCCTGCTCTTCCATCTGCACGATGCCAGGCGTATGGAAATGCGCCTTCTTCAGCTCGAGGACGGGCTCTGACGCATACGCGAATGGAATGCCCGGCGCTTCGGTCTTCTCCGCATTCGACGTGTACTCGCACGACGTGCAGCTGAGGATGGCGTCCTCGCCGCTGCCGGCCAGCACGTGGAACTCGTGCGTGAAGCTGCCGCCGATGGCGCCGCTGTCGGCCTCGACGGGACGGAACTTCACGCCGAGCCGCGAGAAGATGCGCTTGTAGGCCTCGAACATCCGCCAATATTCGCGATCGGCATCCGCATCGTCGACGTGGAAGGAGTAGCCGTCCTTCATGATGAACTCGCGCCCGCGCATCAGCCCGAAGCGCGGGCGGATCTCGTCGCGGAATTTCGTCTGCACCTGAAACAGGTTGATCGGCAGCTGTTTGTAGCTCTTCACGATCTTCCGGACGATGTCGGTGACGATCTCTTCGTGCGTGGGGCCGAGGCAGAAATCGGCGCCTTTGCGATCCTTGAAGCGCAGCAGCTCGCGGCCGTAGAACTGCCAACGGCCGCTCTCCTGCCACAGCTCGCCGGGCTGCACCGTCGGCATCAACAGCTCCTGCGCGCCGTCGCGCGCGAGCTCTTCGCGGACGATGTTCTCGAATTTACGGATGCTCCGGAGCGCGAGCGGCAGATAGTCGTAGATGCCGGCCGACACTTTCTGAATCATGCCGCCGCGCATCATCAGCTGCTGGCTGATCACGTCGGCGTCGCGCGGCGCGTCGCGGTAGGTGGGGAGAAGGAGCTTTGACTGTTTCATTGAATGTCGGACACGTGAATCTTCCATTTTAGATCGTCGCGGGCCGGAAAATCGGTGCGGAAGTGCCCGCCGCGGCT
>CAYHHH010000048.1:4794-29431 GCA_964356125.1 uncultured Bifidobacteriaceae bacterium
TAGATCGTCGCGGGCCGGAAAATCGGTGCGGAAGTGCCCGCCGCGGCTTTCCTCGCGGCGCAGTGCGGCCCTCGCGATGAGCGCGGCAACCGTGACGAGGCTCGCACGCCGCCATCCGTCATGCCCGAGCGCGGTTCCCGCCGCAAGGCGATCATCGAGCGCCGCCTGCTGTTCGTGCAACAGGCTGAAGGCGTCGCGCAGGCTCGAGCGCTCGCGGAACGGGCCGACTGATTTCCACATGAGCTGGCGGATATCGACTTCGCTCATCTCCACGGTCGCACAGTTCGGCGCAGGCGCCGCTGTGTGGCGAAACACCGGGGGCGGTAATTGCGCGTCGCGAGGCGCTCCCGCAATCGCGCGGCCTGCGCGCGCGCCAAAGACCAGACCCTCGAGCAGCGAATTGCTGGCGAGACGATTCGCGCCATGCACCCGCGTGCACGCCACCTCACCCGCGGCGAACAATCCGGGCACCGATGTACGCCCGTCGAGATCCGTTTCGACGCCGCCCATCATGTAGTGCGCGGCCGGGCCGACAGGCAACAGATCGCGCGCGAGATCGAATCCGGCTTTCAGGCATGTTGCGGCAATCATCGGAAACCGCCGGTGCACGTCGTCTGCGTCAAGATGGCGAAGGCTGAGAAAGATCGGACCGCCGATCCGCCTGGACTCGAGCACGATGCTGCGCGAGACGATGTCGCGCGGCGCGAGATCGGCGGCGGGATGGTAGCGGAGCATGAACGGCTCCCCCTTGCCATCCACGAGCCGCGCGCCCTCGCCGCGAAGGGCCTCCGAGAGAAGGAACCTCGGTGCGTCCGTCACATCGAGCACGGTCGGATGGAACTGCACGAACTCCATGTCGGCGATGCGCGCGCCTGCGCGGTACGCGAGCGCGACGCCATCACCTGTCGCGACTTCTGGATTGGTGGTTTCCGCAAACACCTGGCCCGCGCCGCCTGTGGCCAGCAGCGTCGCGCGCGCGAACGCGCGGCCGGGCTCGCCGTGCGCGCCGATGAAGCGCACACCCAGACAGCGGCCGTCCTCGATGATGGCGCTGACCGCGAGCGTGTTCGTGAGCACGCGAATCCGCGAGACGGCGGAGATACGCTTCCACAACACGCGTCCGATCTCGCGCCCCGTGGCGTCTTCCGCGTGCAGCACGCGGCGCACGCTGTGCGCGCCCTCGGATGCGAGCGCGGGCTCGCCATCGGCGCCGCGAGTGAAGCGGGCGCCCCACTCGATGAGCTCGCGCGTGTACCGCGGCCCTTCGTCGCAGAGCACGCGCACGGCGCGCTCGTCGCAGAGCCCGTCGCCCGCGCTCAACGTGTCTCTGGCGTGCAGATCCGGAGAGTCGTCTTTGCCGAGCGCCGCGGCGATGCCGCCCTGCGCGTACTCGGTGTTGCTTTCGTTCGGATCGGCCTTCGTGATGATGACGATATCCCCGGCCGGCGCCAGTTCAACCGCCGCGCGAAGACCCGCAATCCCACTGCCGACGATTATGACGTCGCCGCGTACATCCATCTTTGATCCGGGGGCCCCTGCCCCCCGGTGGCCTCGCTCCGCTTGCGGGGCCCCATCGCCCCGCGCCGCTCCGCTCGGTCGCAGGCTATACTACTGCACACATTGCTCCGCGTTGACGTTCGGACAGGCTCGCACGCGTATCCCATCTACATCGAACACGGACTCACCGCGCAGCTCGGGCGCCTCATCGAGTCGTCTGCGCTTGCCGCGTCGCGCCGGTTTTTCGTCTCGAGCCCGCTCGTGTGGAAATTTCACGGCAGGGCGATGGCCAAAGCGGTGCCGAAGACCGAGACGATTCTTCTGCCCGACGGCGAGAAGTACAAGCTGCTCACGACGGCCGCGCGCGCGTACGAATCGCTGATCAAGCTGGATGCCGATCGCGGCGCGGGCATCATCGCCGTCGGCGGCGGCGTCATCGGCGACATGGCGGGGTTCGTGGCGGCGACCTACCTGCGCGGCATCAGGCTGATTCAGGTGCCGACCACCCTGCTCGCGCAGGTCGACAGCGCGATCGGCGGCAAGGTGGGCGTCAATCATCCGCTCGGAAAAAACCTGATCGGCGCGTTCCATCAGCCGGCGCTCGTCGCGATCGATCCCGCGCTGCTCGAGACGCTGCCGCGGCGAGAATTCCGCGCCGGCCTCTACGAAGTGATCAAGTACGGCATGACGTCGAGCCGCGATCTCTTCGACCGCATCGATCGCGAGCTCGACGCGATCTTTGCGCGCAAGCCAGACGCGCTGGTGTCCATCATCGGCGAATCCTGCCAGATCAAGGCAACCGTCGTCGGCCTCGACGAGCGCGAGTCGGGGCCGAGGCGGATGCTGAACTTCGGCCACACCGCGGGCCATGGCCTCGAAGCGGTGACCAGGTACAAGCGCTTCCGCCACGGCGAAGCGATCGCGTACGGCATGCTCGCCGCCGCGGAGATTTCCGTCGCGCGCGGCGTCATGCCGGAAACCGACCGCCACGCGCTCGGCCGAACGATCATGAAGCTCGGCCCGCTGCCGCCGGTCGGCGATCTGTCGACGAAAGACGTGCTCGCGGCGATGCGCCACGACAAGAAGGTCGTCAACGGCACGCTCCACTACGTGCTGTGCACAGGGATTGGCAGCTGGACGACCGCGACGGACGTGACGGAAGAGGAACTGGGGAAAGCCCTGAAGAGAATAGGCCTCAAGAAGTGACATGTATCTATAGATCTAAGGATCTATAGATCTTTAGATCTTTAGATTTACTGGTACCCGTACTCTTTCAGTTTGGCGAGCAGACCCTTGTACGGCATACCCAGCAGATCCGCGGCGCGTCCCTTGTCCCCGCTCCCCTCTTTCATCGCCTGCTCGATTTTCCGCTTCTCCACTTCCATCTGCGCGCGTCTAAGAACGTCCGCGAGCGTGCCGGTCAAATCGAACGCCGTCCAGGGGCTCGGCGCGTCAGGCAGCATCGGCGCGTGCAGCGAGAGATTCAGATGGCGGCCGTGAATGGTGTCGCTCTCCGACAGAATCACCGCCCGCTCCATGCAGTTCTGCAGCTCGCGCACGTTGCCGGGCCAGTGGTACTTCTGCAGCTCCTCGATCGCCGACGGCGCGAGGATCGCCGCCTTCTTCTTCAGCTCGCGCGAGAACCGCTCGGCGAAATGGCGCGCGAGAATAGGAATGTCTTCCTGCCGGTCGCGCAGCGGCGGAATCGTGATCGGAAACACGGACAGCCGGAAATACAAGTCTTCGCGGAATTGCTTCGCCGCCACACCGGCGCGCAACTGCTTGTTGGTTGCGGCGACGATGCGCACGTCGACGTGGAGGGATTGCGTGCCGCCGACGCGCTCGAACCGGCGCTCCTCGAGGGCACGCAGAATCTTGGCCTGCAGCGACAGCGGCAGGTCGCCGATCTCGTCGAGAAACAGCGTACCGTGATGCGCGAGCTCGAACTTGCCCGGCTTGCGCGCCACCGCGCCGGTGAAGGCGCCCTTCTCGTGCCCGAACAGCTCGGTCTCGAGCAGGTTCTCCGGAATCGCCGCGCAGTTGATGGCGACAAACGGACCGTCCGATCGCGGGCTCAGCGCATGCAGCGCCCGCGCGAAGAGTTCTTTGCCGGTGCCGCTCTCGCCTTCGAGCAGCACCGTCGCGTCCGATCCAGCCGCGCGCTGCAGCGAGATAATCGACGTCTTCAGCGACGGCGCGTCACCGATAATCTGCGGCGCGCCGCGCCGCGCGGCGAGCTCCTCCTTCAACAGGATGTATTCGGTCATCACGCGGCGCTGGGCCAGCGCGCGCTCGACCATCAGCATGAGGTGATCGGGATCGACAGGCTTGGCGAGAAAGTCGAGCGCCCCTTCCTTCATTGCCGCGACGGCGTCCTGGATGCTGCCATATGCCGTCATCACGATGACCGGCAGCTCGGGGTCCAGTTCCTTCGCCGCGCGCAGCACGCCGAAGCCGTCGCCTTCAGGCAGCCGGAGATCGGTTAAGACCAGCGCCGGTCTGTCGTGCTGCATGGCGCGCATGGCTTCGCCCTGATTTCTCGCCTCGACGACAACATGCCCGTGGCCTTCGATCGCAAGCTTCAGCATCGTCCGCAGCGAGTCTTTGTCTTCGACGAGGAGGATGGAGAGCGGCACGCGGCGCGGGGTGGTCAGCGGAGCCAGCCGGCAGGCACGTTCGCCTTGCGCGCCTCGTCCTCGATGTCGGCAAGGGCCTTGGTCTGCTTGCCGATGTCGGCTTTCACGCGGTCCTGCTCGGCAATCGCGGCCAGCCGCTTCTGCTCGATGACGGCGCGCTGAGCCGGATCGCCCATGTTCACAAATTCGGTGTACAGGCCGTTGATCTGGCTCTGCAGGGCGTCGAAAAATGCCTGGCTGCGCTTGATGCCCTCGCGCGCGGCCGTGAGGCGATCGCGCCAGTATGTCTCGGTTTTGGCGGGGTCAGGCGTAGACGCTGCCGCTGCCGCGGGCTTGGCGGCGGAGGGAGCCGCAGCCTGTCCGGACGCAGCAGGAACCGGGGTCGTCGCCGGCGGCGGCCCGCCATCAACGCCGCGCAGCGTGTCGTTGGTGTAGACCTTCACCTGACCTGTGATGGTCTTGCGTCGGGCCTCCTCTGCCCTGGCAACATCGGCGAGGTTTTGCGCCGCGACGGTGCACGTGAACAGAAGCACGAGTACGGGACTGAGGATAAAAGGGGCTTTTCGCATTCTTCCCTCGTATCGGTCGGTTTGCCTGCGGCCTTCAGCCTCATGTGAGGCTAACGGACGTCGTACCACGAAAGCCGGTCGATGACCAGGCCCCCTGCCGCGTCCACAGACCGCCGCACAGTGGCCTCCAGTACGCTGTGGGCCCCTTCTCTGCCAAAGGCTTCGGCCCGAAGGCCAAGAATTGCGGAGCCCGGATTGTCATCGCCGCTGCCATCCTGCGCGGGATCGCCATCATTTTCGGCCGGATCATCCCCAACCCAGACGATCACGTAAACGGCGGGACTGAGCCACCCAAAGGCGAACACGCACCAGTGGGGGGTGTTGGGGCCCCACGGGCGCGGCTCGCTGTTGGCGAGGTCGGTCGCGTCCGCGAGGCTGACGAACCGACCATCCCCCAGCGGTCGCTGTCCCGTCGGCTCGCCATCGACGAAGGTCGATAGGGTATGGCCTGTCAGCACCAGATCCCAATTCCCGACCGCCAGCAGTTCCTGCGCCGCTATCTCGAGACCGCCGTCTGCCGCGTACATCGCCTCGCGCGCGGCCGAAAAATTGCCCGCAATCCGTGTTTCCGTATTGACGACAAGCGACAGCGAGATACCAAGGGCGGAGAGCACCGCCACCGCGATGAGGGCGATCACCATGGCCATCCCTCGTTGGTGCGAGGGCCGTGACTGAGACAATCGCATCATGGCAGGTTCATATTTCGAGGCGAGACGTCCATGGCAATCTCCTGGTCCGCGAGCGGTCCGAGCCGCATCACCCGCGCGGGGCCCACTCGCAGTGTCACACGAACTGTCCGGATTGCCAGGAGGTCTCGGTCGAACCGATCCGCCGACACAGCATCAGGAACCCACGGACCATCGCCAAACCGTTGGCGGTCGATCGGCACGCCGCCGGCGCCGAAGTAATCGAACCGGAGGCTCGACACGTGATCGACGATCGGCAGATCGCTCTGCCGTCCGTCGTAGCGCATCAATTGATAGCGATCGTCCTGATCCTTCTTCAGCCAATAGGTCAGCGTGGTTGCATCGGCGGGACTTCCGTCTCTCGGCACGAAAGACAGCGACATGCGATCGGCGAACACCGATCCGGCGGGATCGGCGTCGCGCTCCCCTCTCCGGAATGGCGCCACTGCCGGCGCCGTCGCGCCGGCCCCGGCCCTGAGCAGTTCATGAAAGAACACATCGGCCGACGCGCGCAGGCGCTGCTGCATGTCGATACGCTCCAGCTCGAGATCGAACACGCCGTACGCCGGATTGATGAGCGGGAACATCGCAGCGGATATCGCGAGCACGATCGCCAAGGCGACCAGCAGCTCGAGCAGTGAGAACCCGCCCTCGCCGTGCGCGCTGTTCATGGCGTCCTTCGCGCTCGCGCGGTCGTGAGCGTCGCGCCATGCGACCCCGCCCCAATGCGTGCGACATGGACGTCGATGATGAGGACACCTTCATTGAATGGGGCCGCCGCCGCCGACCAGCGGCAGGCGAAGATGGCTGCGGCGCATGGCGTCTGCGATTCGCCGCAGACCCGGGCGCCATGGCCGTCGAAATACTCGAAGACCTCGCCCGCCGTCGTCGCGATGGCGGTCCATGGAAGCCCCTTGATCTCCTCCATTTTTCGCGCCGCCAGCAGCGTCGACACCGTGCGAATGCGCGCCGAGAAGCCGATGTGCACACCCATCGCAACCACCTGCGCGAGCGTGACGACAGCGGCCGCAAGCAGACCGGCGGCGATAACAGTTTCCACGAGCGAGAAGCCGCGCTGCACGTCTCACACCGGTGCAACGCGTGCTCCAGGACCGCGGGTCAAATTGCGAGGGTTTTGAGGGAAACAGCCCGCGACGTGGCAGAAAACACCACGTCGCGGGCAGGAAGTGCGATCGAGAGGCTACTGCGTCGGACGCAGGATCTGCCTGAACGTCAGCGTGTTGACGTCGCGGAACATCGGCGTGCCAGGCGGCAGCTGCGACGGAAGCAGAAAGTCCGCGTCGAATACGAAGTTTCTGTCGCCGTAGTCGTACACGTTCGGGCCGTACTTGAACGTGCCCACCGCCTGACGGCTGTGATAGAGGCTGACTATCGAGCCCATGTAGTTGACCGCCACCCCGGAGATATTCCAGTCTTCCAGCAACCGCAGGAAGTTTCCGACGCCGCCATCGGTGCCAAACAGGAACATGGGCGAACCCGCCGACGGCCATGTGAAGGACTTGCCCTTGCCCGCCATAACCGCAAAGCGGAACCCCGTGTTCGTCGCATTGCGGTTGGTCGCGACGTTCGGGTAGCGGAACGAAAGAGCATCGTTCCAATTGTTCGACAGCAACGTCAGCGCGTCAGTCATGATCGCCGCAGGCACATCAAGCGTGCCGGTCGTCACTGCCGTCGCGTTGTAGTTGCCCTGCACATACACTGGATTCTCGGCAGCGATGGTCAACCCGGAAGGTGGCAACGGGTTCACCCCGCCCGAGATACCGCCGCGGACGAGCTTGAGGGCCCGCCGGAACAGCACCGGCCGATTGATACGGGCAATGCCGGGATTTCCGTTATTGGTCGACGTAAAGAGCAACCACGGACGTGTGGTGTTTTTATAGAGCGTCGCGAGCGCCGGCCAGGCCGGATCGAACACGTTGCAGCCAGTGCAATCGGCCGGATCTTCGCCGTAGGTCTCGCGGGTGGTGTTCGTCGGAACGCTCAGCTCGTTGACGTTCTCGGCGCCAGTTGTGCCGCCGTCGAGCGTGCTGTTGGGCGCGCCATCCGAGTTCGCCGGGTTGACGAAATCCTCGAATCCATATTCGCCTGTCTCGGGATGGGCGCTTCCGGCGTCTTCATTATGGTCGCCGCGACGGTCTGAGAAGTACACGATGTACCCGTTGTTGTTCCACGCGGTGTTGCCGGTCGCGCCGGTCGCCGGGATGGAACCCGCAAACCATCTCGCCAGGTTCGCGGTGTCGAGCGCGACGTAGCCCATCACGCCACCGACACGCATGGCCGACCCCGACCCGGTCGTCGCCACGGTGCGGTAGTTGCCTTCGCGCGTGTCGTAGAGCTGGTTCGGCCAGTAGTCGTGTGGATTCTGGCTCCGGTAGTATTCGCAGATGTCACCGGTTGTTGGTCTGCCGTTGTCGCGATGCCGCTGCAGGCGAATGATCGCGTCCGGCGTCGGGTCGCCGCACGGGAAACCTTCCAGGTTCCTGTCGGCAATGCCGAGGTTGAGAATCTCCAGGGTCACGTCGGTCCACACGCCCGAGGAGTTCTGCCGCTCGATCTTGATGAACCCGCCAATCTGCGCCGCACCCTGCGTCACGACGGAGTTGGTGCGAATCGTGTAGTTGTTGCCGGGCGCCGAGTTGCCCGTCCATGCACAGCCAGTGAGCTGCGTCGCCGTCGCGTATCCCGTGCAGGTCACCAGCACGCTGTTGGCCGGCGTCGGGTTCGTATCGGTGCTGTTCGCCCAGAAGGTGCGGTTCGTGAAGGCACGCGCGTCATCGACGGCCAGCGTCGCAATGACACCCGATGCGTTCGAGTTGACAGATCCGTTCGTCTGCGTGGACGCGAGAGGCCGACTGAAACCGCCATGCATCACATTGGTTGTAGCTACGACGGCCGTGTTGTCCGGAATATTCGTCGAAGCCAAAAAGCCGCTACAGTTCAGAAACGAGGTCGCGGTCTTTCCCGTGCACGTAATCGCACGACCCGTGATCGTCAGATGCGCGCCGGCTAGCGCCGGCATCTGCAGTTCGGCCGGTATCGCCGTCACGTTAATCGTCATGTTCGGCGACGTGCCACTCGGAGCGGTGTTGAAGGCCGGCGTCGACGCGTACGGTCCTTCCGCTTGCGCGAGCGGCGGGTGCGTCGCATCGACGACGAAGCCGGCCGGCACGCCCCCGGACCAGTCGAGCGGCAGCGGCGGGACAGCCGTGACGATGCCGGGGAGCGCGGTGATATCGGCGGCGCGATCCGACAGCAGGATGCGCAGGCTGGCCTGGTAGTACATGCGCTGCTGGAGGACCGCGAAGTTCGACGTGTCCTCTCCCGGCGGCGGCCGCCTGATGATGTCGATGGGCGTCGCGCCCTGCGAGACCAGCGGCAGGTTCAGCACCTTCGCACCTGTGAGACCGTTGCGGATAATGCTCTTGTACGTGCTGGTCGAGATCGACGTCCAGTTGTTGTTCAGCGTCACCGCCGCACCAGGCGCGGACGTGATGCTCGCCTCGTTCGGGCCGGTGTACCGCAGGTTGCGTCCCGCAGAACCGATTGCGGTCGGTACGATGACGTTGCCGGTGAAGGAGTTGGCCGACACCGAGAGCCCGTTTGAAAAGTGGGCGCGGTAAATCTCCCGCACCGCTGTGATGCGATCGGTAAACGTCAGCGTCCTGCCGGACAGATTTGACAGAAACAGGCTGCCGTTGGTGTGCACGCGGCCGCCGAAGTCGAAGTCGTCGCCGGCGTAGAACGTCAGGTCGGTCTCGGAAAACACGCCGAACTGAAACACCGGCACGGCAACGGTCTGCAGCTCACGCCGCAGCCGCACTTCCGAATTCCCGGTGATCGAACGCGCGGTAATCGTGATCGGGTACTTGGTGATGATGCCCTTCATGCCCGAGTACGGCCCGCTGGTGATGTTGCTGCCGTTGACATCCTCGGGCAGCGGGTTGCCGGAGCCATCGACTTTGTTGAACCCGGCCTTGTATCCGGACCCCGCCGATCCGCCAGGCTCCGTGAACTCGAATCCCGTCAGCACGGGAGGATAGGCGTTGAGCGCGAGTATCTGATCCTTGCTCGGACTGAAGTCGGCTGCGAACAGCTGCGCCAGGTCCGACGTGAGCTTTTCGAGGCCCGCATGCGCGACCGCGTACGCCTGGGTCTGGTCGCGATCGATGGCCGTTGCGCGCACGTCCGAGTTGACCGCGGCAAAGAACCCTGCCATCAGCGCCGCGATAATCATCATAATCAGCAGCGTCGTCAACAGGACGACGCCCGATTCGCCGGAGCGATGTGAAGCCGTTTTCATTTTTTCCTCTTCTGTATCTGCCGAGCGCTACGGCGCCAGGTACTCATCCACGAACGCCATACCGCGCAGACTCACCTGCGACGTCAACATATTTCGATACACCTTGGATGAACCCTGTAGAGCATTCGTCGACCGTCCCATGATCACGACGTTGATCTTGCGAATCTGCACCTGCGAGCACGCATTGGGCGTGCACGCACCAGACGTCGTGTAGTCGGCATTGACGAAACGGACGTTCGACGGGTTACTCAATCCGTCGAGCAGGTCGTAGGTGAACTGCAGGTTCTCGATGTCCATCGCGACGGCGGTGCCAAGGGCATTGTTGAGAACTGTCGGATGCCCGTTGTTCACGCGACGGACGAGCCGCGGGTGCGCCGACACCGTGGTGTCGAGGTAGTACGAGATCATGCGCACGCGGGTCGCCGTGGTGGGGATGGAGCCGTTGGTCAGCGTGTCGGTCGGCGGGGTGGCGCGGAGCTTCACGACGTTGCCGGACGCCGCTCCCGTCTGATTCAGTTTCAGCGAATCTCCGTTTGCGAACGTCACGCGACGGTTCGGATAATCGAGGGTCGTGATCTGCACGAGCGTCGTGGTCGACCCTTTTTCGAGCATGAGCAGCTGGCCGGTCTGCAGCCGATCGACGCCCGTCTGAATGTTGATCGCCTGCCCGGTGCCCGGGTGCGTCGCCCTCACGTCGATGGTCGTATTGGTAATCGCCGTGAGCGGCATGTCCACGAAGTTGTTGTCGGCCATCAATATCGTGATCGTGTCCGTCGCCGTGCCGTTGATGGTCGGGCCCATTCCCTCACCGGGAATCACCGCGGCCCAGTCGAGGTCGCCGACGGGCGTGAGAAACGACGTGCCTGGAGGCCCCGGGATGTTCATCTGAACGGCGCCCACGCCGGACGGAATCAGAATGACGTGGCCAGGCGGAAGTCCCGACCCGATCTGCAGCATGTCGCGAATCATCAGGTCCATGCCGGTGCGGAGCGAGTTGTTGACGCCGGTCATCATGACGGCGGCATCGCGTATCTTCGATGCCTGGTTCAGCGCGGTGGCGGTCGCTCCCATGACGGCGGTCATGATGCCCATCGACACCAGCATCTCGGCCATGCTGAAACCCGCCTCGCGATTCGCCGCTCGAATAAGTCGGTGGAAGATTTTCATGTTTATGAGTAAGAGGACACATACGTGGTGATCACGTACGTGCGATCTATGCCTCGGATCTGGTACTTGATGGTAACCGTGATCTGACGAAGGTTCGGATTGACGTTTGACGTCCCGTTCTGCAACAGCGGCGTGATGAGAATTTCGCGCTGGAAGTTCGTCAGCGACTGACGCAGGTCATCGCTGTTGCCGAGAAGGCCGTCCGCACCCGGAGTGCGCACCTCTTCGACTGCGCCATCGTCGGCGGTGTTGATAAGGCCGTCGACACCTGCAGTTGTGAGGTCCGTGAAACCGTCCTTGAACACGCCGCTCTGCGATACGTTCTGAATCTTGGTCCACGTCAGTCGGCCCGTATCGCGAGCCGTATGGACGCTCTCGACCGCTTCGCGTGCCTTTTCGCGGGCCAGCAGCGCGAAGGACGAACCCGACACATACGCCAACCCGTACGCCATGTAGCCGGCAAGGGTCAACAAGCCCGTCGCCAGAATCGCCGTCGAGATCATGACCTCCATCAGCGAGAATCCGTCCGAAGAAGCCGAGCGTTCGCGGAAGCGTTCTGCCTGCGTCATCAGTTCACCCATGCGGTCCCGTTCCATCGCCAGGAACGAATTAACCCTGTTGCTCCAAAAATCGTGACAGCGCGCGCGCTGGCCGGCTTCGAATCGATTGCCACGTACACCGTGCCATTCAGCACGTCGCCGCTCGAGTCGATGAAGGTGCCGTCGCTCGTGAACCGGATCGTCGGTGTGGATCCGAACGCGAGAGCACCCGCGTGGCCAAACAGGTCGGGCGTGTCCACCAGGCCGACTCGGTCGAAGACCTGGCCCTGTTCCAGATATGTGGTCGACACGAGCGTCGCCGCCAGGCTGGGAACTTCGATGCGGAAAATCTCAATCTTGTTGGGATTGGTGAAGATCAACTGCATATCCCGCCGCTGAGACGTCGCCTGGTTGCGCGCGACCTCGATCGCGTTCATCAACGCGCCAGTCGCATTGTCTGCCTTGGCAGAGTTCACCATATCCATCGTGACGCCCACCGACACGGTTGCCAGCGCGCCAATGACGGCGACGACGACGAGCACTTCGACGAGCGAGAAGCCGCGCTCGCGTGAATTCACCTTGACCACGCCCTCCCCACCGCAAAAGCAGGGCCGATCGGGGGCCAGTTGCTGGGCGCGGTGGATCTTACTTAGAATGAACGAGTTACGGCTGAGATCGCAGGATTGTTCGAATGGAGGAACTTCCCAGATTGGAACATGACATTACCGTTCCGTCAGTGCGGCTCGATTGAGGAAGTCCCAGAGCAGATACGCACCCAGGAACACGGCACCCGTGGCGGCCTCGACGAGGGGGTATCGGATCGAGATGGGCTCGTGGCAATTGCGGCAGCGTCCGCGAAGCAGGAGATAGCTGAGAATCGGAATATTGTCGTACGGCCTCACCGGAGCGCGACAGGAGGGGCAGTACGAGGGGATCCAGAGGGACACGCCGAGCGGGATCCGACGGATGCAGACGTTGAGGAAACTACCGATCACCATCCCGAACAGCGTCACATAAATGGCGAGAATCGTCTTCAACGTCAGTTGCCGTCGCGGCTCTTCACGATCATCAAGTGTACAGGGTGGAGGCGCTCGCGACCCCCTTTCGGGAGAATCAGCACGCGGATGACGACCTGCGCGTCAGGGTTGGTCGGCACGGGGCTGATCGACCAGCGGCGAATGTAGGCCGTCCTGGGCTTCGGCGTGGCGCCGCCGCCGAGGATGACGCCTTTCAGATCGAGATACTCCACGAAGCCGTTCACATCTTCCTGCAGCGAGGACGCAGGGGTCAGCGAGAGCGCCTCGGCACTCAGCTCCCGGAGCTTCTGCTCGGCCAGGATTGATGCGAGATGCGCGTCTTTGGGTTTGGCGTCGTGGCGCCGCTCAGCCGTCACCTTCTGCGCGACGCTGAGAAGGACTGTCGTGAGGCTTGCAATGATGAGCGATCCGATGACCGCGAACCCCGCCTGATCTTTTTTCACGGGCGCGACAGCAGCAAACCGGCTGCCACGCGTGATGCCCCACGACCCGACAGCGGACCCGTAGTCTGTGCTCCGTTCCAGCACGCGCGCGTGCCAAGGTAGAACAGTTAAACCTGCGGCAGCGGCAGCACGATCTGGAAGCTCGCCCCGCCGGAGGGCGCCGCGGCAACCTGGATGCGCCCGTTGTGGATGACGATGATTTTCTGCACCAGTGCGAGACCGAGACCTGTTCCGCGTCCCTTCGTCGTCACAAATGGACGGAAGACGCGCTCACGATCCGCGGCAGGGACGCCTGGTCCGTTGTCCTCGATGGTGACCCGCACGCCGCCTGCCTCGATACGGCCGTCGACAACGATTTTCGGAATCGTCGACGCATCGACGCACGCTTCGACGGCGTTTCTCAAGAGATTGCTGAACGCCTGCCTCAGCAGCACGTCGTCTCCCTCGATGACGGGAAATTCCCCCCGCACACTGACGTCCCCGCCTCGCGCGCGCGCCTCGGTACGCACTTCGTCGGCCGCGCGCTCGGCGATGGACTGCAGATCAACGGGCGAGAGGGTCAGCTGCGCCGGCTTGGCGAAATTCAGAAAGTTCGTCACCACTTCGCCGAGGGCCGTTGTCTCCTGGCGGATGCCGTGGATGTGCGGATGAAACGGCGGCGGCACCGCGTTCAAATCGAGCAGCCTCGCGTACCCGTGAATCGTCGCCAGGCCGTTGCGGAATTCATGCGCGATGCCCGCGGTCAGCTCCCCGACCTGCGCCAGGCTCTCCTTCAACCGCAGCTGCTCTTCCATTTCAACGACCGGGGTCAGATCGGTGAACAGGCAGATGGCGCCGTGCGGCTCGCCGTGGCCGTTCGAGAGCGGCGATACACTGACGCCGAGATACGCGGGCGATTGATCGCCCGCGCTGATTTGCAGCGTTTGACGAACGATCGGATCCCCTTTCTTCAAACACTCTTCGACGAGCTGCGCGAGCGCCGCGGGCAAGACGTCTCGATACGGTTTCGCCAGCGCGGAATCGTCGCGGCTCAGCAGCCGGCGGCCGGCTGGGTTCAGGATGCGAAGGTGCCCGTTGCTGGCGACGACGAGCAGACCGGACGAGAGACTCTCGACGATTTCGCCGCTGAGCCGCTCCGAGGCTTCCGCGCGCGCCGACATCTGGCGCTCCTGGGCCTTCACCTTGGTCAGCGCGTCGTGCAGGGCGGCCGTGACGAACGCCGATTCAGTCGTGTTCGCGCGCAGGTGCTGACGCGATTCTCTCGCCGCCGCGGCGAACCGCAGCGCGGCAAATACGAGGACGCCAATCAGCGCGGCGACGATCGCGGTGAGACCTATCACCGCGATAACGGTCGGGTTCATGTTCATGTCAATAATAAAAAGCGGCGTACCACGCGACGATACGATCGCCGGCGGTCGCGGCAACGATGGCGCCTATCGCGAGGAACGTGCCGAACGGCAGCGCGTACTTCATGTCGCCGCGGTTGAGGGCGATCATCGCCAGGCCGACGATCGACCCGATAAACGACGACAGGACCAGGGTCAGCAGCATCAGCTTCCATCCGAGGAACGCCCCGATCATGGCCAGCATTTTCACGTCGCCGAATCCCATCCCCTCCTCGTGCCGGATGCGGAAGTACACCTCCCCCATCAGCCAGAGCGAGCCGCCGCCGAGCACGATGCCGAGGAGCGAATCGACCCATCCCGGCGGGAGGAAGAGGCTGAACAGAAAGCCGAGCACGATGCCGGGAAGCGTGATGACGTCGGGCAGGATGCGGTGCTCGAGATCGATAACGCACAACACGATCATCGCGCATGCAAACAGCAGCCGCTGCACCAGGAGCGCGGGCGAATCGAATACCAGAAACGCGCCAAGGAACACGATGCCGGTGACCAGCTCGACGATCGGGTACTGAACGGAGATCGGTGCTCGGCAGCCCCGGCACCGGCCGCGCAGCAAGAGGTACGCGGCAATTGGGATGTTGTCGTACGGTTTGACCGGCGCCTGGCAATGCGGGCAATGCGAACCTGGCCACATCAGGGATTTGCGCAGCGGCAGCCGATAGATGCAGACGTTCAGAAAACTGCCCACAACGGCCCCGACTATCGCGACGAGAGCGGCGGACGCGGCGTTCATCGCGGCACCCTCACCGCGTCGCCCTTCAGCTCCGGCGCGGCAGCGGGTTCCGTCGGGAGCGGCCAGAGCGGCGAGTCCGCCGCCACGCCGATCTCACCGGTGTTCGGGTCGATGACGTAGGGCGTGCCCGACGGATCCAGCGGAAGCCCGCGGATCGCGCCTGCCCTGACGAGCGGCTCCCACGACTGCGCACGCTGTCCTGTTCGGTTCGTGAAGTCGCCGGCGAGGCGCGTCAGCACGTCGATGTGGTCGAGGGCATCGAGTTGCGCGAGCCGAAGCTGAGCTGTTGTCTTCAGCCACTCGCTCTCTTCGTTCTGGCCAATCTGCGTCCACATCGCCCTCGATGCCTGTCGATCGCCGCCACGCGTCAGCATGACCGCGGCGTAGGTCTTGAGCCAGAACGGGGCGCCTGGAAGATTGCCGCCGCGAGCGAACCAGTCCGCTGCGTTCTTGTAGTCGTGCAGGTTCCAGTAGTAGATGAAGCCGATGTCGTGGTAGTAATCCCACTTGTCCGGGTTCAAGGCGATCCCTTTCTTGAGCAGCGCGATCGCCTGGTCAGGTCTCCCTGCTCCGCCCGAGCGCGGCTCGGCGAGGAAGATCGCCCCGAAGCGGTACGCGATGACGAATCTCGGATCGAGCGTCGTCGTGAGATCGAGCAGGGGATACAGCAAATCGAAGCGGCGTTCTTTTGCCGGCTTCTGACGCTCGCCGCCGAAGTGCTGTAGCGCGCGAATCCAGTACACGTCCGCGAGCATCGCGTCGTACGACAACGCCAGACGCCGCATCACGTCCCCGGAACTGACGTAGAGCACCTGCGCGTCGACGGCCGTATGGGCGTACACGCGATCGCGAACCACCTGCACCCACACCGCTGCGGCGAGCAACGTGCCCAACGCGACAGCAAAAGCACCCGTCTGCCGTCGTCGCGTCATTTGAAATCCCGCCGCGCAAAGATGAACGTCGCCGCCATCACGAGCATCGACACGTAGACCGCGCTATACGCCGTGTTCAGCACAAGGTAGGTGGCAGGCACATGCACTGCGTGGACGACGTCGCTTTTCACGTCGAGCGGCGCGAGATTCGGCAGAATGTAATACAGCGCGCGCGCGAGATGCGCGATCGGCCTCGAAGCGATAACCGTCTCGAAGTGCTTCAGGTCGGCGTTGAAGTGACCGACGATGTACAACCCGAAGGTCAGCGCGGCCGCGAGCATCGGGCTCGAGAACGTCGAGAAGAACAGTGCGATGGCGACGACGATCGCCAGCTGCAGAAAAATCATCGCGATGGCTTTCAACAGCGCCGGGTCGACCGCCGGGGCCTGCCAGTGCGGGCGGAACCAGGCACCGTCGATCCACGCGACCGCGCCCAGCACGGCGTAATAGGCGACAGCCATGATGGCGAGGTTCACCAAGAGCGTCAGCAACAGCCCCAGATACTTGCCGATGATGAACTCCTGCCGGCGAATGGGCTTCGCGAGCAGCGAATAGATGCTGCGCTTCTCGACTTCTTTCGACACGAGGCCGATGCCGATGAACACGGCGATGAACACGCCGAACAGCGACATCGCGAAGAGCCCCAGATCCTTGATGACCTTGATGTCCTGTCCCGCCGTCAACTGGCTGAGCAGGTACGACGCGGCGATGAGCAGCACGGCAAAAAAGACCAGGTTGTAGAGCACCTTGTCGCGAACCGACTCCCTGAACACGTTGGCGGCTATCGTGAGAATGACGCCCATCGTCATGGCGCCGTTCTCGCCGCCGTGCGCGAGCGCTCCTCCTCCGCCACTTTCTTCACGAAGAAGTCTTCAAGCGTATCGCGGATGGGGTTGAGCGATACGAGGTTCGCGCCGCCGCCGATCACATCACGCAGCAACAGCTCGGGCGCCGGATCGAGGGGCAGCTCGAGCGCATATCGATGCTCGCCGAGCAGTGTCGCGCGCTGCACGCGCGACCGGTGGCGCTCGAGCGACTCGGGCGTCAGTCCGCTGACGATGAGCTCCCAGCCTCTGATGCCGAACGCCTGCAGATCGGAGATCCGCCCGTTCGCCACGAGCGTGCCGTGGGCCAGGACCGCCACCCGGCTGCATAACGCCTCGGCATCGGAGAGCACGTGCGAGCTGAAGAAGACGGTGCACCCGCGAGCGCGCAGCGACAGGATCAGGTTGCGTACGTCGCGCCGACCCAGCGGATCGAGCCCGGACATCGGCTCATCGAAAAACACCACGTCCGGATCGTTGATGAGCGCCTGTGCGATGCCGACGCGCTGCACCATGCCTTTTGAAAACTTTCGAAGCGGAAGCCGCCGCTCGCCGCCGATCCCAACCTGATCGAGAAGCGCGGAGACGCGCCGCCGGCGCTCTGCGCTGCCGTATCCAAACAGGCGCGCGAAGTAGTCGAGCAGTTCCTCGGCGGTGAGATAGTCGTAGAAGTACGGGCTCTCCGGGAGGTAGCCGATGCGACGCTTGACGTCGACATCGCCAACGGGGCGTTCGAGAATTTCAGCGCGTCCTGAGGTTGGGAAAATCAGCTGCATCAGCAGCTTGAGTGTGGTGGTCTTGCCGGCGCCGTTCGGACCAAGAAACCCGAACGTCTCGCCCGTGGCGACTTCGAGATTGAGGCCGTCGAGCGCTCGATGGGGACGGGGCCGCCAGAACCCGATGGAAAAATCCTTGGTAAGGCCGTCCGTACGGATCGCCAACATTCCTGCGTATTATCGGCCGAATGCCCTCGCTACCTGACGGGCGTGCCGTTGCTCGCTGCGCGCGCCGGGTACCCGCCGAACACAACCGCTGCCGGCGAGGCGTCAGCGTCCTCGAAGAGCGCGTTGTTCTCGGTCAGGCCGAAGTAGCGAACCCCGGTGGTGTTCGGTGTCATGGGTGCCGCATTCGCATCGTACCCCTGCGACGCCGCCGTCACCGCCGAGCACGTCGTAAGACCGGATTGCTGTGTGCCAATAGGGACATACGTGATGCTGTAGCCGCTCTTAGTGATCGTGCCGGTCGACGAGAGGTCTGCGCTGATGAACGGCTGACCGCCGCTGGCCGGAGGCACGCCAAGATCGGCCAACGTCTCAGCATACCCGCGACCGAACGCGCAATTGGTCATCCAGTTTACATTCGCGCTGCTGATGGCCCGAAGCGAACCAATCGCCGATGCTTCGTTGCCCGCGATGCGGCTGCGAAGAAGCCCCGGCACGGCGATCGCGGCGATGATCCCGATGATCGCAACGACGATGAGCAATTCGACGAGGGTGAAACCCCTGTTGTATTGCGCTTTCATGTCGCTCATTGTCCCATCCCTTTACGCCCCTGAGGTCAAAAAAAAGGATGCCTGCGAAGCAGGCATCCTTTGTCGACCCGTTCGAGATCCTACTTGACCGGCGTGCCGTTTGACGGGGCGCGGCCGGGGAATGCTGCGAAACCAACCGCCGAGGGGCTGTTGTCGGCGTCCTCGAAGAGCGCGTTGTTTTCGTTCGTGCCGAAGTAACGGACGCCAGTCGTGTTGGGCGACGTCGGCGCTGCGAGCGCGTTGTAACCCTGCGAAGCCGCCGTCACCGTCGAGCAGGTCGTCAGACCCGACTGCTGGGTGCCGACTGCCGCGTAAGTGATGTCGTAGCCGCTCTTGCTGATCGTGCCCGTGGACGAAAGGTCGGGGCTGATGAAGGGCTGGCCGCCGGCGGTCGGAGGCGCACCAAGCGCCGCCAGGTCAGCCGCATAACCGCGGCCGAAGGCGCAGTTGGTCAGCCAGTTCAGGTTCGCGCTGTTGACGGCGCGAAGTGATCCGATGGCCGATGCTTCGTTACCAGCGATGCGGGCGCGAAGAAGACCCGGCACCGCGATCGCCGCGATGATGCCGATGATGGCCACGACGATCAGCAGCTCGATCAGCGTAAAACCCTTGTTGTTCTTAGCTCTCATGTCTGTCTCTCCTTGTGACGGCGCTCAGCCGTGATTAGTAGTGCTCGACGGCCAAGCATGCCGTCGTGTCGCCGGTGTTAGAGCAACCACTGTACCAGCCGCTGGCCAAGACAAATATATCCATATAACTTATTGATGTGTAAAGACTTAAATGATTTGACTCTGCCGCCACACGCCTCATCAAAGTCCGCTTTTGACAAACTTTGTCAGTCTGCGGCAGCCGCAAATTGTCAGTTGATGTCGATTACCCAGTAGGAGCGAGGGCGTTCCGGGTGGGATTGGTGAAGCAGCGTGGAGGGTCCCAGCCAGGCACTCGGAAGTTCGTACGGCACGAGACAGGCGACGTAGCGGGCCCCCCGCCCGCGCCACGTGCTCCACGGCTCGGCTATTCTGTCAAAGGTGATGGTCTTGTGGCCGGTTCGCAAGTGCACGAGCGCCGGGTTCGTTGACGCCACGACCGCGTCCGCGTCGAGATGGACCTTCATCCAGTCGAGCGTCGTCTCGATCTCCTGATAGGTGGCGACCCAGTCGGCCCCCTTCGGGTCAGACCGCGCGGCGGCGATGTAACCCGCGTGGTCGTAGACGTTGAGGCTCACCACCACGAGCAGCGCGATGCGCGCGGCAGCGACGTGCACGAGCCCCTTGACCAGATACACGTAAAGGAATGGCGTGAGCGGCAATACGAAGCGGAAGCTCCAGAAAGGCCAGACCACGGTAATCAGCAACGAGATCGGGACGAGGAACTCGGCAATAGTCCATCGCTCGCGTACGGTTCGCACGAACCCCCACACAATGATGGCGCCGAGCACACACGACACCGCGATGGTGGCCGGAAGCCGGCCGTAGCCGACGAACGTCCAGCCGATCTGGCCCCCCAGCGACACGAGCTCTTCGCCGCTTTCATCCGCGTCGCGTAGAAGGATGGGGCCGAAGATCCCGACCATGCTGCGACCGGCGATGTCGATTACGTTGGTCGCCACGCGCCCGGGCAAATCGGCAACGGTCACCTGGCCAGACAAGGCCGAGCCCGCGAACCGCATCCAGAATTGATCGCTGTATCCGTAGACGAGCGACCCGCGATGAATCTGCTGGTGCTCGACAGTAGGAGCATGCGCGCGGGCGTACACCAGCCATGGGCCCACACCGATGGCCACCGCGATCGCGAATGCAGACAACTGCTTCC
Source organism: uncultured Bifidobacteriaceae bacterium (assembly GCA_964356125.1). GTDB lineage: Bacteria > Acidobacteriota > Vicinamibacteria > Vicinamibacterales > JAMQPK01 > JAMQPK01. The sequence goes on from CAYHHH010000048.1 coordinate 24,925, forward strand.
ACCGCCGCTCTTTGAGAAGGAACAGGACCACCGCCGCGACGACCCCAATGCCGACCGAACGAATCAGGACGGTCGCCGCCCCGAGCAGGCCCGCAACTGCGGCAAGCCTCGTGCTGCGTTCGGGTGACGCCTCGAGCGCGCGATGCGCCACAACCACGACGGCAAGCTGCGACAGCATGAACACGCACTCCGACATCACCGTCGACGTCGCCAGGAACACCAGCGCCGGCGTCATCGCAATGCCGATGGCCGCGAGCGCGGCGATCGGACGAGACTGCTGCCGCGACTTGTGAAGATAGACATAGCTGAACAGCGCCACGCCGAGCATCGCGAGGATGGACACGCTCTTGAGCAGCCACACGTTGCCGGGAAAATCCGGACTCAAACGGAACACCAGCGACAGCAGGGCTGGGAATCCGGGCGGATATCCCGGCAGGATGCCGTCGACCGGCGCGTTGACGAGCCAGTACCCGCGGCCTTCGGCGAGCGCCTTCGCGAGCATCACGTACCACGCGTCGTCAATCACCATGCCGACGACGCGATCGAGCCTCAACACATAAATCGGCAGGGCGACAGCCAGCACCAGCAGGCCGATCGCGACGTCGCGCGTTCGGTCTGTCATGGGAGGCATGATGGATTGTCGCCATTGCCGGGCCAGGGCGTGTGGCGACGGAGTCCGGCGAATACCTCAGCGAGCAGCCTTGCATCGAGGTCGACGTCACCCGCCCATCGGAACCGCGCGCTCTTCATCAATGCCGGCCAGAGGTTGAGCGGCGCCATGGCGAATTCGACGACCGGCTCGGCCCGGCGATCGGAGAAGCCAAGCAGCGCGCCGATATCGATCAGCGAAATGGGAGTGTCCGGGCAGCGTGCCGGGCGGCCAAACGTCGCGAGCAGTACGCGGTGATACCGCTCGTCCTGAAAGGTCTCGTCCGACAGACCCCGGCGATGCCCGTGATCGGAAAAGATCACGAGATCGCGCTGGCCGTCGAGAAAGCCCGACGACTCAACCTCATCCCGAATCACCGCTTGAAGAAAGCTCAGCTTCCAGCGCTGGAGAGGGATTGGATCCGTCGGCCTGTCGACATCCTGCCAGTCGAAGCTCCGATCCTCGACGAGGCGCGCCGGCGCCCGTGCGACATCGCGCAGTTCGGTCCAGGACAAATCGAGTGACTTCGGATACGCCGCCAGATGCGAGTACGTCAGGTGGGCCGCAACGAGCGTGCGGCGCCCGGAAGAGCCCGCCCGAAGAATTCCGCGAATCTCACGCCTCACGTCGTAGGTAAACGTGCCGGCCAGGTTCGACGGCGAGGTCATCGGCCACACGCGCGGAAACGCCGGCTTGACGATCGGCATCAAGAATGAGTTGTTCGCGACGATGGGCAGCAGCAGCTGCCGCCAGCCGACAGGGCCGCTTCGATCGTCGTCAAACCCCGCTTGCGAGCCAACCGCGCAGGTCAGTTGATCCGGAAACACCGACACCGTGCGATATCCCTTGTCGCGGGCCGCGGCAAGAAACACCGATGGCATGGTGAGCCGCTCGAAGGTATGAAACACGCGATGCGCGCTCACGGGCTTCATCGTCAGGATGCTGCTCCACACCGCGTTGGTGAGCAGTCCTGGCGCCACCGCGTACTCATACCAGGTCCCACGCCGCGCGTTCGTCCAGGTTTTCAACGGTGCGATGTCGTCGTGATGCGACAGCGAGTCGAGGCCGAGCACGACGACGTCCGATGGATGGCCGAGAACACGCTCGAGCGCACCACGAATCATTGCCGGCGCCGGGCCCGACACTCCGAGCACAATCAGGACGACTGCGAGCCGTATGCGCTTCCCTGGCCGCGCGGCAAAGAGCGCGCCGGCCGCGACCAGCCCCATCAGCAGCGCAATCACCGCGGCAATCGGCAATTTCGAGACCGGTATGAAGAGCGCTCCGCTCAGCACCGCGGGATACGAGATCGCGATTCCCGCGATAACGCTCGTGAAGGCCAGCAGCGGTTCGAGCAGTAAACGCGCGAATCCGAAGCGCCGGCTGTGCATCTCCGGACCGAAGCGGCTGAAGATGAATCCCGAGGTCCCGAACACGATAGTGCCCGCCAGCACCATGTCAGGCAGGCTGAACGCGAGCCCCGCAACGGCCGCCTGGAACGCGACGCGATCGTCGACCGAGAAGTACGGATTGTTCATCAGGGTCACCCACGATCCGAGCAGGGTGAGTGACGGCCAGACGGCGGTGGCGAAGACCACGTGTGCGGATCGGCGTGTGGCGTAGACGGGCCGTCGCCAGAATGGGAGCTGCTCTGTCGTCATTCCCTCGGGTCCGCCAGGAGCATGACGTCAGTAAACGCGTACGGGCTGTTGTACTCGGAGTAGTAGTGACGGCTCGGCAGGATGTCGAGGCGCGCACCGAAGTAGTGATTGAAGATGTGGCGGAGCTCGTTCACCGCCGATGCGTCGACAGGCACGAGGTGTTCGGGGGCCTGCGGAAGCAGAAAGGCCGCCAGGTTGGCGAGACGAATCCGGACATGCTCGTCTCTCGACATCTCGTTCTCGACATTCGGGCCGTGGTCCGACTGAATGATGATGATGGGAGGACGGGGCGATGCCGCCAGAATTCGATCGACCGCCTCGGTAATTTTCGAGTTCATGTAGACACGCTGATCCACATACAGCCCCTTCTCTTCCCAGAGCCGTTTCTGAAACTCGAACTGATTCGACAGATTCGCGTTGCGAAGGATGTTGCCTTTCCGATCGAACAGATACGGGTGATGCGGCGGCAGAAAATGGGCGAACACGAATTTCGGCCCCGGCTGCCGGCCCATGTTGGCCAGACTCTCGAGATTGGAGAGGTGGCACCTGGCAATGTCGGCGCTCATTCGCGGCTGGAGCGCCTTCAACCAGCTCGCCTCTGCCACCACGCGATAAAATTCATTGGTGAACACACCCTGATGACACGCGACCTGCTCGTCCGCATATGGGTTCCGGAGCGTTGCGCCCCACGTCGTCTGGAAATGAACGGTGCGGTAGCCGCGCTCCTTGAGAAACCTGGCCGCGGCGTTGTTGCGCACGGCGTCATACACGGGCGCGCGATCGCGGACTGGCGGCGCGATGCGATCGCCGAGCAGCGGCTGCACGTAGTCCATGTTCAGGACCGACGCGAGCGACAGGAACGTCCAGTTGTAGTTCGCCGTGCTCCCGTCGCTCACCTGAAATCGGCGCGCCTTCAGCCCGTCGAGAAACGCCGAGTTGTCGAACTGGTAATACCGCCGGAGCACATCCCCGCGCGCGTAGCCGTCGAGCACGATCATGTAGATGTCGGGGTTGTAGCCGAGCACGCTGACGGCTCGTTCACTCGTGGAATCTCCCGGACGATCTGGATTCGGCGCCGCGGCAGTGCTCGTCTGAGCGATCCATTGAACCGACAACAGCCCAAACAGCACGAGTGCCATCGAGTTGCAGGCGGTCACGGCCGGGACGATCGTGGCCTCTGACACGCGCGCGAGACGGCGAAGAGCCATGAACCCAGCGACGGCCCAGACGGCCGTCATCATCCAGTGAAGATAGGGAGACACGTTCTGGAGATAAAGCCCGAAGCCGGAGGTGTCATTGATTGAATCGAGACATTTGCCTTCCGCTGCGGTATGGGCCGGGCCGTACGCGTAGAACAGACACGCGACGATCGTCACGCCGAGCGCCGCACGATTCCACGAGCCGAACATAACGCGCTGCGCCGCCAGCAACACCACCGCGACAGCGACAGCGATCGCCAGCGCGCCACCGACCGTCGACCAGGCCGACTGCCCCGGATTCGACACCGCAATGAACAAGAGCGGGTACGCCGCGAATAGCGGCGCGAAGAGCGGACCGGCCACGAGATGATTCGCGCGCATTCCAGCCGCTACTTGAGGTTGTATTTCTTCACGTAGTACCGGAACGAGCGGAAGCTCATGCCGAGCAGGTCCGCCGCTTTCACCTGGACGCCGCCGGCGCGGACGAGCGCCTGCGTGATGTATTCCTTCTCGAGCCCTTCGACGTGTTCCTCGAGGTTGAAGCCCGACTCGGGCAGCATCCCGGCCGCGGCCGGCCCCTTGGCCACGCGCTTCACGATGTGCTGCGGCAGGCTCTCGGGCAGAATCGTCTGGCTCTTTTCGAGCGCGACGGCGCGCTCGATGACGTTTTCGAGCTCGCGGATATTGCCCGGCCACTCGTAGTTGTCGAGCAGGTCCATCGTCTCCTGCGCCAGACCGTGGATGTCCTTCCCCATCTGATCGCGATACTTTCCGAGGAAGTACTCGGCGAGCAGGGGAATGTCTTCTTCGCGTTCGCGGAGCGGCGGCAGGTGGATGCGAATGACGTTGATGCGGTAGAACAAATCCTCGCGGAACCGTCCTTCCGCGACCATCTTCGTCAGGTCCTGATTCGTCGCGGCAATGACGCGCATCGACCCCTCGAGCTCTTCGACGCCACCGAGGCGGCGGAACTTCCGCTCCTGCAGCACGCGCAACAC
>CAYHHH010000049.1:0-21812 GCA_964356125.1 uncultured Bifidobacteriaceae bacterium
CCGCTGTGGAAGAAGTACTTCATCTCGAACACGCCTTGCGGCGTGTGCATGTACTTGTTGGTGACGACACGGCTGACGGTCGACTCGTGCATGCCGATGTCGCTGGCGACGTCGCGCAGCACCAGCGGCTTGAGGTACTCGATGCCGTGGTCGAGGAAGTCGCGCTGAAAGTTGATGATGCTGGTCGCGACCTTGTGAATCGTCTTCTGGCGCTGTTCGACCGACTTGATGAGCCACAGCGCCGAGCGGAACTTGTCCTTCACGTACGCGCGCGTCTCGGTGGTGTTGTCGGCGTTCTTGTCGAGCAGGCGTCGGTACACCGGGCTGATGCGCAGCTGCGGCAGCCCTTCCTCGTTCAGCACCGCGACGTACTGATCCTCGACCTTGACGACGTACACATCGGGGATGACGTAGTGCGACGCCGACGGGTTGTACCGGCTGCCCGGCTTCGGATCGAGATGCCGGATGACCTCGATGTGCTCCTTGAGATCCTCGATGGACATGCCGAGCCGCTTGGCAATCTCTGGTACCTGATGGTTCTGCAGCAGTCGCAGATGCTCCGTCACGATCTTTTCGGTCGGCGTCCCCTCGAGCCCGATGTGCCGCAACTGCAGCAGCAGGCACTCCTGGAGATCGCGCGCGGCCACGCCGATGGGATCGAAGCCCTGGACGATCTTCAGCGTGCGCTCGACCTGCTCGACCGGCCACGGCCCCATGCCCGCAATCTCCTCGAGCGACGCAACGAGCATTCCATCGTCGTTGAGATTGCCGATGATCGCCGAGCCGATGTCGCGCGTGTCATCCTCATCCGGCATCAGCGAGAGCTGCCAGAGCATGTGATCGGACAACGACGAAGAGGTGGCAAGGGTGTTCTCGATCGGCGGAAGCTCTTTCACTTCCTGCGGCGTGTGCGGCCGGTAGCCGTCGTCGAGATAGTCGCCGAAGAAATATTCGTAGTCGCTGTCGTCCCAGGCGTCGCCCTTTTCCTTGTTCTCGACGTCGGGTTTCTCGACCTGCGCGGCCGCTTCGGTGGGCTGCAGGTCCTCGGTCGGAACCTCTTCGAGCATGGGGTTCTCGACGACTTCCTGGTTCAGCAGGTCCGCGAGCTCGAGCGTCGACATCGGGAGCAGCTTGATCGCCTGCTGCAGCGACGGCGTCAGAATGAGCTTCTGAACGAGCTTCGTGTGAAGTTTCTGCTGAATCGCCATCCCTTATCCCATCTTAAGTCACTTTTCGCTTTTCAGTCGAGACGGAACTCCGCGCCAAGATAGACCCGCCGCACCTCTTCGTCCGCCGCCAGCGTCTCCGGCGTCCCGCTATGGAAGATGCCGCCGTCATGCACGATATAGGCGCGATCGGTGATGCGCAGCGTCTCGCGGACGTTGTGGTCGGTGATCAACACACCGATGCCCCGATCTTTCAAGTGAAAAATAATTTTCTGGATATCCGTGATGGCGATGGGATCGATGCCGGCGAACGGCTCGTCGAGCAGCAGGAACTTCGGCGAGATCACGAGCGCCCGCGTGATTTCGGCGCGGCGCCGCTCGCCGCCCGAGAGCGTGTACGCCGGCGAGGCCGCCAGTGACGTCAGATTGAGCTCGGCGAGCAGCTCCTTGCACCGCGCGCGGCGCCCGGCGGCGTCCAGATCGAGAGTCTCGAGAATCGACATGATGTTCTGCTCGACCGTCAGGCCACGAAACATTGACGGCCCCTGCGGCAGGTATCCGATGCCCTGGCGCGCCCGCGCGTACATCGGCAGATCGGTGACGTCTTCCCCGTTCAAAAACACCCGCCCGGAATCGGGAGACGTCAAGCCGACGGTCATGTAGAACGTCGTCGTCTTGCCGGCGCCGTTCGGACCGAGCAGGCCGACGACTTCGCCGGACTGCACCTCGAGGCTGACGCCGCGGACAACCGTACGGCCGCCGTACGATTTGGTGAGATTGTCTGTGCGAAGGGTCGCCATTCAGCGTTTCAGTGGTGGTGGAGGCGGGCAGGCGGTATCGGCGGCGGTCTGCGACCTCGACTGAGTGCCGCCTTCGAGATAGAGACTATCACTGCCTCTCACGTACCTCATAAGACTGCCTTCGCTGCGGCGGCAGCCGTCTTCCGTCCGGCGGAACGTGCGCACCAGCTTCCCCTTGCCGACCACCGTGTACTCCTCTTTCGCGGCATCGTAGGTGAGGTGGTCTCCGTGCGTGATGCGGTCGACCTCCTGCATCCGGGCCTCGCCCGTGGCTTCGAGCCGTTCGATGTCCTGGCCGTTCTGGCCCAGCGTGAGCACGATAGTCTCGGCGGTCAGATCGCCCTGCGGCCCGACAAGGTGCGCCTTCGTGGTGTAGGTCACTTTGCGCTCCGCGTCGACATACTGCATCTGCTGCCCGTATCCGGTCGAGCGGGTCGTCTCGCGCTCTTTCGTGGTCGGGTTGAGGTCCTGCACCACCATCTGCGAGATGACCGAGCCCTCCGCCACGAGGTTCCCCGTCTTGCCGTCGATGACGATCTTCTCGCCCTTGATCTGGGTTTCGCTTTTCTCCCCCTGCACGAGCATCACGGTGCCCGTCAACTCGATCGATCCGCTCTCGCCGCCCGTGTAATTGAGCTTGCTGCTGACCCCTTGCACCGGCAGGTCCTGCTTCATCAATCCCGGCGTGCGCGCGGCGCCCTGTGCGCCGGGATTCGCCGGAAACATGATCGACTGCACGCGTCTCGACTCACCGTACGCCTGCATCTTCGAGCCCTCGACGTTCATGTCGATGTTGGTCGCATCGACCTGAATCTGTTCGTTGACGACGCGCGGCACCGGCTCGCCCGTCGCGCCTGTCAGCGCCACCTGTCCGGTCTCCATGTTGTAGCGCATCTGCGAACCAGCAGCCTGCGTCACGGTGTCGCGGAAACGCGCCGACCCGATGAACGTCGCTTCCTGAATCTGGCCGAGGCCTCCCTTGAGCGACGTGTCGAGCGTCCGCGACGTCACGGTGCGCTTGACCGGCGGCGTTCCGCCGATCTCCGAATACTCGACGCCTTCGGTGAACGAGGCCACCGTCAGCCCTTTTCCCGCCTCGCCGCTGGCCACGAGCGCGTTCGAGATCACGTTCTTGGCAGGCTGCCCCTTCACCGTGGACAAATCGAACACGACGTGATCGCGGGCGTTCAGCGACGTCAGTGTCGTGCCGTCGGGCGCCATGCCGATCTCGATGTTGTCGGCGTGAAGCACGCTCTCGGCCGAGTTCTTCTCCGCCGCGATCCGCAAGGCTGAGCCACCGGTCACGATCGCGCTCTGCAGCACGTCGGAGTCTTCGTAGTACGTCAGGTTGATGACATCGCCCGACATCAGCTTGAGGTCGCCGGGCCTGGGGTTCGGCGTTTCGATGCGCGCGCTTCCCGTGAGCTCCAGCGAGGTCAGGTGCTCCTGGCTCTCGGTGAACTCGCCGAGGGCGCTGTCGGCATCGATCACCTGCGTGCCGCGCACGATGTGCACCGACCGTTCAAAGCTCATGAAATTGTCGGTGCGCGCCAGCACGGACGCACCGGACGTGATGTTCGTCGTCTCGCCGCCCTTTGTTTCCGGGGCCAGCACCACGTTGGTCTGATCCGACAACCCCATGATGTCGCGCGTCTCGTCGTAGCTGAAATCGACGCCGCTTCCGCTCATCCGGCCGCGCTTGAACGTGACGGGCCCGGGCGCGTAGATGACCCCCTCGGTCTGGTTGTACGTAGCGCTGGCTCCCTTGGCCTCGAGCCCGGCGCTCGACGTCATCACGACGTTCCCCTTCATCTCGATATTGGTCTGGTTCTCGCCGACTCTCGCTTCGTCAGCGGTCGCGACGAAGGTCTCCCCCTGGCGAGTCGACGTGACCTTCGACTTGATGAGACGGATGCTGCCATCAGGATACGAAAACTGCGTCGGGGCCTCGACGCGGACGGTTTCCTTCTCGCCCTTCATCTGCACCAGGAAAGCGCCCTTGCTTTCAACCGTCGCGGCGGGGTCGCCGCGCTCGATCGGCGTGGCCGGCGGCGGCGCTTCGCGCCGGCCCGTTGTGACGTACACGATAGCCACGACGCCGACGGCGACGACCAGCACGAACAGCCGCGCGCGCTTCTGCCAAGAGACCATTACCTAGTCCTGCTGCGCCGTTCGCATATCGCTGAGGGACAACTCCAGATACTCATTGCCTTGATAGTTATTCTGTTCGAGCGAAAACGCGAAATCCAACGACGCGCGATTCTCGGTGATGAACTGCTCGCGCTCGACCGCCCGCCAGGCAATCGCACGGAAAATGCGCCCGTTCTGCTTCAACGCCATTTTCAAATGCTTGTCCTTCAACCGCCGCGGTCCGTCGACCACCTCGACGCCTCGCGCTTCGAACAGCGGCCGCGGATTACCCGTGCCGAACGGCGCGAGCATCGCCATCTCGCCGGCAAAATCGCCGTTGATATCCCGAAAGCCCAGGCATCCGTCGATGCGGAGTCGTGGCTTCAGATCGTCGGGGCCCAGCAGATTATCGGCATAGTCCGCAATCGTCGCGCGGAAGGCGGCCACGTTCGCCGTCGGCAGCGTCAGGCCGGCGGCCTGTGTATGCCCGCCAAAGCGGCTCAGATGCGACGCGCTGTGCTCGAGCGCCGCCAGCACGTTGAACCCGCGAATGCTCCGGCACGATCCGTGAGCGACCTCCCCGTCGATCGATATGACGATCGTGGGGCGATAAAAGGCGTCGACGAGCTTCGAGGCCACGATCCCGATGACGCCGCGATGCCAGCCTTCCCCCGCGACGACGAGGATGCTGCGCGCGCCCACGACGGGATCCGTCTCGACGACCTTCTTCGCGCTCGAAAGGATCGCCGCCTCCTCTTCCTGCCGCCGCACGTTCTCGCTGTCGAGCTGGCGGGCCAGGTCCTGCGCTTCCGCGGCCATCGTCTCGTCCGCCGCGAGCAGTAGGCGCGCCGCGATGTCGGGGCTCGCCATCCGTCCCGCGGCATTCATCCGCGGCGCGATCTGAAACGCCACGTGACCGCTGTCGATCGGCTTGCCGGCCAGGCCGGCCACTTCGATGAGCGCGCGCAAGCCCACTTTGTGCGGGCCCAGCGACAGCATGTCGAGGCCGAGCTTGGCGATGACGCGGTTCTCGCCGACCAGCGGAACGACGTCCGCGAGAGTACCGATGGCCGCGACCTTGATGAACGCCGGCAGCAGCCGCTCGCGATCGCGTTTACGACAGAGGGCCTGCACGAGCTTCAGGGCGACGCCGACGCCCGCGAGATTCTTGTCGGGGTACTGGCAGTCGTGCCGCCTGGGATTGATCACCGCGACCGCGATGGGCAGCTCCGTGTCCGGCTCGTGATGATCCGTGATGATCAGATCGATACCCAGCTCGCGCGCGCGCTTCGCCGCCTCGATGCCGCGAATGCCGCAGTCCACTGAAATGACGAGCGTCACGCCGTCGGCCTGCAGGCGATCGAACGTCTCGGGCTGCAGCCCGTACCCGTCCTTGATGCGATCGGGCAGGACGTGCACGACGTTGGCGCCGAAGATTTCCAGCGCGCGGCGGAGAATGACCGTCGAGGTAATGCCGTCGCAGTCGTAATCGCCGTGGATGGCGATGTGCTCTTTCCGCTCGATGGCGGCGAGGATGCGCTCGACCGCCGGCGCCATGTCCGCGAGCATGAACGGATCGTGGAGGTGATCGAGCGACGGCCGCAGAAACCGGGCGGCGCTTTCGAGATCGTCGATTCCGCGAATCGCGAGCAGCCGCGCAATCGCCGGGCTGATCTTCAGCTCGCGCGCAAGCACCGCCGCGGCTTCATCGTTGCAGGTGAGACGTTCCCAGAGGAAAGGAGTACGCATGTCTTCTAGGTCTCACCGCAAAGGCGCAGGGACGCAGAGCACGGGCCGGGAATGTCTCAACACAACGTCACACGCTCTCGTCGTCCGTAAAATCTGCGCCGAGGCGGCCCATGTCGCGGAACTTGTCGTAGCGGCGCGCGAGGCGGGCTTCGATGTCGGGGGTACTCGCGGACTCCAGCGCAGCGCGGAGCGGGCCGTCGAGGAGCGTCGCCGCTTCGTCGTAGCTCGTGTGGGAGCCGCCGACCGGCTCGGCGACGATCTCGTCGACGATGCCGCGCGCCAGCAGGTCGGGGGCCGTGATCTTCAATGCCGTCGCGGCTTCGACCTTCTTGGCCGAGTCGCGCCAGAGAATGGCGGCGCACCCTTCGGGGGGGATGACGCTGTAAATCGCATACTCCTGCATCAGGATGCGATCGCCGATCGCGATGCCAAGCGCGCCGCCGCTGCCCCCCTCACCCGTAATGACGACGACGACGGGCACTTTCAGCACCGACATCTCGCGCAGGTTGAACGCGATCGCTTCAGCCACGCCCCGCTCTTCGGATTCCACGCCCGGAAACGCCGCGGGCGTATCCACGAACACGACGATCGGCCGGCGGAACTTCTCGGCCATCCGCATCAGCCGGATGGCTTTGCGATAGCCCTCCGGGCGTGCATAGCCGAAATTTCTGTAGATCTTCGCTTTCGTGTCACCGCCCTTGTGATGACCGACCACCATGATCGACTCACCCTTGTAACAGGCGGTGCCTGCCACGATCGCATGATCGTCGGCGAACCGGCGGTCTCCGTGCAGCTCGACGAAATCGGTGAAGAGCCGGTCGACGTAGTGGAGCATGTCCGGGCGGCTCGGGTGGCGCGCCACCAGCACGCGCTGCCACGGCGTGAGCTTGCTGTAGATCTCGACGCGCGCGGCCCGCAGTTGCTGATTCAGCCGCTCGCGCTCGCGCTCGCGCGCGTCGGTGCGCGGCAGCGCCGACAGCGCGTCCACTTCCTTCAACATCGGCGCGAGCGATTCTTCGAACTCGAGAGTTTCAGTAGGCATCTTTTTCTAGCGAAGCACAACCGTTCCGGCGCCGCAGATCCGCTCCACCTCCGTCGCCAGCTGCTCGGACGGGCGCACGCGCACGGCCGCGGCGAGCGGCGCGCGCAGGCGCAGAGGCGGCTGCTGATCGCGCAGCTCGAGCTCGATCACCACACGGCGGTCACCGCGATGGCGCGAGAACAGATCCGCCAGCGCCTCGAACGTCTGCCGTCCGTGCGGCGGCGACGTCAGTTTAATCGAGAGCTCGCGCGACATTTTCTGCCGCATGATCTCGATCGGCAACACCTCGTTCGCCATCATGCGGATGGCTTCTTCATCGAGCTCGACCTTGCCCTTCACGACGACCATCGCCCCGGGCTCGAGCACCGCCGCGCACTTGCCGTAGGCCTCCGGGAAGACGACCACCTCGACGCTGCCGTGCGGATCTTCGAGCATGATGACCGCCATGCGGTCTCCCTTGCGCGTTTTCAACGCCCGGATCGACGCGATGATGCCACCAATCGTGACATCGACTCCCTTGTCGCGGCGGTAGCCGTTCCCTGGGCCAGGCGGCGGGTCTTGAGAAGCAAGACCCGCCCTGCTTTGAGCGCCCGACGCCGCGGTCTCCGCCAGCTCCGCGGTGGTCTTGGCGCCGAAGCCCTTCAGCTCGGCCGCGACGCGATCGATGGGATGCCCGCTGAAATAGAGGCCGAGCGACTCCTTTTCGAAGGCGAGCTGCTGCACCTCGGTCCAGGGCTCGACATTCGCCGGCCCCATGGGCGTCTCGTCGGCGCCCCCTTCGTCCTGTGCCGCGCCGCCAAAGAGCTGCGCCTGGCCGTCGGCGCGATCGCGCTGCCGCCGCGCGCCGTACTCGCACGCGAGATCGATGGTGGCCATCAGGCGCGCGCGCACCTCGCCAAGCGAGCATTCCTTACCGGTCGCGAACGAGTCGAACGCGCCCGCCTTCACCAGGCTCTCGAGCACGCGCTTGTTGACGAGGCGCAGATCGAGCTCGTCGCAGAGCGCGTGCAGCGACGTAATCTTCCCCTGCGCGGCGCGCACGCCGAGAATCGACGCAATGGCCCCCTCGCCGACGTTCTTCACCGCGGTGAGGCCGAAGCGCACCCCTTCGGGCGTCACCGTAAACGCGAGCTGGCTCTTGTTGATGTCGGGCGGCAGCACCGGGATGCCGCGGTCGCGGCACTCCTGCAGATACACCGCGAGCTTGTCGGTGTTCTGCGCTTCAATCGTCAGCAGCGCCGCGGCGAAGTGCCACGGGTAGTTCGCCTTCAGATAGGCGGTCTGATACGCGAGCAGCGCGTACGCGGTGGAATGCGACTTGTTGAAGCCGTACCCCGCGAAGTACTCCATCAGCTCGAAAATCTTCGCGGCCTTCTTTTCGTTGATCCCCTTGACCTTCGCGCCTTCCATGAAGGCCTCGCGCTGCTTCGCCATGACCTTGGGGTCTTTCTTACCCATGGCCTTGCGCAGCATGTCGGCCTGCCCCATCGTGAAGCCGGCGAGCGACTGCGCAATGCGCATGACCTGTTCCTGGTACGCGATGACGCCGTACGTGTCGGCCAGGATCGGCTCGAGCTCCTTGACCTCGTAGCTCACCTTGACGCGGCCGTGCTTGCGCGCGATGAAATCGTCGACCATCCCGCTGCGCAGCGGGCCCGGCCGGTACAGGGCGTTCAGCGCGATGAGGTCGTCGAGCCGCTGCGGCTTGGCCTTGCGCAGAATGTCGCGCATGCCGGAGCTCTCGAACTGGAAGACGCCGTAGGCCACCCCTTCGCCGAACAGCTGGTAGGTCTTCGCGTCATCGAGCGGAATGGTGTCGAGATCGACAATCGTGCCCGTCGTCGCCCGAATCTCCTCGACGGCGTCGTTCAGCAGCGTCAACGTGCTGAGCCCGAGGAAGTCCATCTTCAGCAGGCCGATGCGCTCGATCTCCTTCATCGCCCACTGGGTCGTGATTTCGTCGTTCTTCCCCTTGTAAAGCGGCGCGAAATCCGAGATTGCGCGCGGGGCAATGACGACCCCAGCGGCATGCACCGAGGCGTGCCGCGTCATCCCTTCCAGGCGGCGCGCCACCGCGATCAGCTCCTTGACGCGCTCGTCCTGCTCGTTCAGCTGCTTCAGCTGCGGGACTTCCTCCAGCGCTGTCTCGAGCGTCATGTCGAGCGCGGGCGGAATGAGCTTCGCCACGCGATCGACATCGGCGAACGGTATGTCGAGCGAGCGCCCGACGTCGCGCACCACCGCGCGCGCCTTCATCGTGCCGAACGTGATGATTTGCGCGACGTTCTCGCGGCCGTACTTCTGCGTGACGTACTCGATCACCTCGCCGCGGCGACGCTCGCAGAAGTCGATGTCGATGTCGGGCAGCGACACGCGCTCGGGGTTCAGGAACCGCTCGAAGATGAGGTCGTAGTCGAGCGGATCGACATCGGTGATGCGCAGGCAGTACGCCACCAGGCTGCCCGCGGCCGATCCGCGCCCCGGGCCGACCGGAATGCTCTTCTCGCGCGCGTAGCGGATGAAATCCCAGACGATCAGGAAGTAGCCGGGATATTCCATCTGCTTGATCATCGCGATCTCGTAGGACAGACGGCTCTCGTACTCCTCGATCGGATGGCGCAGCGCGCCGGACGCGTGCAGCGCCTTCAAGCGGACCAGCCGCTCGGTGAACCCTTCGCGCACGACGTGCTCGAAGTAGTCGTTCAGCGTATAGGGCGCCGGTACGGCGAAGTTCGGCAGGTAGTTCTTGTCTTTCGGAATATCGACGCGGCATCGCTCGGCGATGCGCAGCGTGTTCGCCAGCGCCTCGGGGATCTCCCCGAACACCTTCTGCATTTCCTCGGCGGTCTTCAGATAGAACTGGTCGCCGTGATACCGCAGCCGATCGCGATCGTTGACGTTCTTGCCCGTGCCGATGCAGAGCAGGATGTCGTGCGGCCGGTGATCGCCGTGGAGCAGGTAATGCACGTCGTTGGTCGCCACCAGCGGCATGTTCAGATCGCGCGCAATCGGCGCGAGCCCCTTGTTGACGACGAGCTGTTCCTCGATGCCCTGATACTGCATCTCGAGAAAGAAATTGCCCGCGCCGAGAATGTCGCGAAACTGCGCCGCGGCCTCGAGCGCCTTCCGCTCGCGCCCCGTGCGGATTTCGCTCGCCACTTCCCCTTTGAGGCAGCTGCTGAGCCCGATTAACCCCTTGGAGTGCTGTGCGAGCAGGTCTTTATCGATGCGCGGCTTGTAATAGAACCCTTCGGTGTAGCCCGACGACACGAGCTTGATGAGGTTGTGATACCCCTCGTTGGTCTCCGCCAGCAACACCAGGTGGTTCGCCGTCTCACCGATATTGCCGCTCTTGGTGAGGCGGCTGCCCGGCGCGACGTAGACCTCACAGCCGAGTATCGGGTTCACGCCGCGCTGCTTGGCGTGGTCGTGGAAGATGACCGACGAAAACATGTTCCCGTGTTCGGTCACCGCGAGGGCGGGCATCTTCAGGCGCGCCGCCTGGTCGAGCAGCTCGTCGATGCGGCAGGCACCGTCGAGAAGCGAGAACTCGGTGTGACAATGAAGGTGAACGAAGTTTTGATCAGCCACTGTTTGTCCGTTTGCCGTCGACCGTCGACCGTCGACCGTCGACCGTCGGCGGTTAACGGATAACGGTGAACGGTAAACGTTGGCGAAGCCTGAGGACCGTAATTACACGCTATTATAGCGGGGTGCCGTTCAGTCGCACCACCATATCTTGTGTGGCCGTGGCATTTTTCGCGGCCATCGTCGGCGCTCGTGTCGCGGCGGCGGCCGTCACATTTCCACTTGAAGCGAAGTGGAGCGCCACGCTTCCCGCCTCGCCGCAATTCGCCCCGGCATTCGACGACAATCGTGTGTACGTCGCGCTGCAAACCAAGCAGCTCGTCGCGCTGATGATCGGCGACGGCACCGTCTCATGGTCGGTCGAATGCCCGATGACCGCGCCTCCCGCGGCAGGCGCCGGCCTCGTCTATGCCGGCAACGAGGATTTGATCGAAGCACGGTCCGAGACCGACGGCAGCACACAGTGGCGGCGCCCCGTCCAGGGGCGCGTCATCTCACTGCACTGGGATGCCGGCTGGCTGTTCTCCCAGACCGAGCCTGGCCTCTTCTTCGCGATTCGCGCAGCCGACGGGCAGATCATCTGGCAGAAGGATTTCGGTGCGCCGATCGAGCCGCGCGCTCGCCCGTCCGCGGCCGGTGAGCGTCTCTACCTGCCGCTCAACGACGGCAGGATCGTTGCGCTCTCCCTGCAGACCGGCGACGAGATTTGGACACAAAAGCTCGCAGAACCGGCCTCCGGCATCCTGCCGGTCGGCAACCGCGTGTTCGTCGGCGCGCGCGACAATCAATTTCATTCGTTGAGCGCCGACGACGGCGACGCCGATTGGCGATGGCGGACCGGCGCCGACCTGCTGGGCGTGCCGGTGCTCGACACCAAGCGCGTGTACTTCATCGCGCTCGACAACATCCTGCGCGGCCACAACCGCAACAACGGCTCCATGGACTGGAAGCAGGTGCTTCCGTTCAGACCGTTCACCGGTCCGCTCTTGAGCGGCGAGACGCTGATCGTGGCGGGTGTGGCGGCTCAACTGCACGCGTATAACGCCCTGGACGGAAAACCTGCCGGCACCTTCGAGCTGAAGGGCGCGGAGAACGAAGAGATGCTGCTGGCGGCGCCGGCACACCTCACCGCGAAGGACACATTCATTCTGGTGACCAGGGGCGGACAGGTGCGCGGCGTGGGCAGCTCCGCCGCGCCCGCCTCAGCCCCAGACTCCGCACCGGGCTCCGGCGCGGCAAGCGCGCCTGCAGCCCCCGATCCGGAGGCTCCCGCGGGCGCTACCTCGACACCGTGAGAACAACGGTCGTCGCGCGCTCGCTTCGCCGCATCTATCTGAGCGGCCTGCTGTGCGCCGCGCTGGCCGCGATCGCCGGCATCTCCATCGAGCGCGCGCGATTTGGGCCGGACGATCCGATTGAAGCACGCGCGCGCGTCGAGCGATCGGCGGCCGCCGAGATTGACGCCGTCGCTGCCGCTCTCAGCGACATTGCGTTGTCTGTCGCGCGGGGTTCAGCGCAGTTCGACACGGCCGCTGTGGACCCGGCCGCCGCCCGTCCGCTGTTCGATCGCGCCGATCAGGCGCTCATCGGCCGCACCGCCGGCGTGTTCGCCGTCACTGTGTATCGCCCCAGCGGGACACCGCTCGCGTGGAGCGGCGTCCCGTCTGAAATCGAGAATCAGCAGATAGCCGGTCCCGAAACGTTTTTTGTCGCGCCCGGGCCGCTGGGCCTTCGACTCCTGTACATCAAGCCGGTACTGGATCCGGTCACCGGCCATCGCGTCGGCGTCGTCGCTGCCGAGCGTTTGGTGTCGTCCGCGCGGGGCATCCGCACCGCCGCTCCAGAAGAGGGCGTGTTGTCGCTGCCGACGCTGGTGCCGGTGACGGTCCGCCCGCACGATTCGCGCGCAAGTGCAGGCGGCTTCGTCATCCAGTCTCCGCTCGGGCAGCCGCTGCTCGTCGCACGCGTGACGCCAGAGGCGATTCAGGAGACGCGCGCGCGATGGCGCGGGAACATCTCCGCGATCGTCCTCGCCATCCTCGCGCTGACGCTGATCGTCTCCCTGCCGCCGCTGCTGCGCTGGCGCGAGGCGTTCCCGAAGCTGAAAGATCATCTCACAGCGATCGGTCTCATTCTCGCGATGCTGGCAGCCGCGAGGATGCTGCTCTGGTTTGCGCCAACCGCGCGGTGGACCGATCAGGTGTTCCGGCTGACCACGCTGGGGCCCGGGCTGCGCACGCTGCTTCGCACGCCGATCGATTTCCTGCTGACGATGGCCACGATTGCCGCGGTCGTGGTGCTTGCGTTCGATCTGGTCGAGCGTCTGCGGCGAACCGTTCGTCATCGCCTGCCGGCACCCGACACCCGCCAGGAATGGGCCGTGTTTGCGATCGCCCAGCTCGGCGCGGGCGCGGCGGTCGCATTGCTGCTCGTCGGATACGAAGTGCTGCTGGGTAACGCGATTTCGGCCACGTCAGTCGATGCGCTGCATTTCTCGCTGCACCCGCTGGTGTCGGCCCGCCTCGCGTTCGCGCTCGGCCTGCTCCTCGCGCAGGCCGTCGTCTTCTGGGCCGGCATCGTCATCGTGGTGCTGATGACGCTGCCATGGCGCGTGGCGCGCAGCGGCGGCGTTGCGCTGGCGGGTTTCGCGCTGCAGGCGCTCCCCGTTCTTGCGATCTCGCTTTTTCCGCGCGCCATCGGCGCCGCGCCATCGACGGTGCCGGCGATGCCGACGGCGTTCGCGGGTCTCGCGTGCCTGGCGCTGGCATGGGGGATGGTGTGGGCGCGGCCGCGCTACCGCCACGCCTCGCAGGCGCTGAGAGTCTTTGCCGGCGCGCTGGTCCTGTTGATTCCCGCCTATGTGTTGTACCCGTCGGTGCACCACTTCGCCGATCGCGGCCTGCGCCGTCTCATCGAAGAAGAGTACGCGCGCCAGGCCAAAGACCAGCGGCCGGAGCTGCAGGCAAAGCTGCGGAACGTGCTGCAACAGATCGACGCCCTCGATATTCCGAATCTCTCGGCGCCCTCACTCGCGCAGCGCGAACCGTCCGGTATCGCGTTCGAGATGTGGGCGAACACCAACCTGGCGACCGAGCGCCTCGCATCTTCACTCGAGCTGTACGACGCGCAGGGGCGGCTCGGAGGACGCCGCTTCGCCCTGAACCTTCCCGACTATGTCTCGACAGCGCAGACCTGGCGCGAGCCGAGCTGCGACTGGGAGATTTTCGAGGAAGCGTCGCTGTTTGGATCGGAAGAGCGCCGGCTGTTCCATGCCGGTCGCGGCATCTGCGAGCCGGGCTCGGACACCCCCACCGGCGGATCGATCGTCGTCAACGTGATGCTCGACTACGAGACGCTGCCGTTCATCACCGCGCGCAATCCGTACAACGAGCTGATTCGCCCGGCCGACTCGCTGCCGCCCGAAGGCTCTGCGGGGCGCTCGGTCCAGTTTGTCGTGTACGGATGGGGCCGCGGCTCGCTCTTTTCGTCGAGCACGCGCGCGTTTCCACTCGACGACACCCTGCTCAACGTCATCGCGCAATCGCGGCGGCCGTTCTGGACGGCGATGAACGATGGCGAGCGGGAGCACTCGACCTACATTCAGAACGATCGCGTCGGCATTTACATCATCGGCTACCCCATCGTCACCCGGCTCGATCATCTCATCAACCTCGCGGAGCTGGCGACCCTGGTCGGGCTCACGTACGTTGTCTTGCTCGCGCTCGCGTGGTCGGTATCGGCACTCGGAGGCACGACTGCCGCGTCCGGCCGCGCGCTTCTTCGCGAGGTGCGCGCAAGCTTTTACCGCAAGCTCTTCCTCGCGTTCCTCTTTCTGGCCGTGATTCCAGTGATGGTTCTCGCGTTTGCCACGCGCACGTTTTTTGAGCTGCAGCTGGAATCGAGCGTGCAGTCCGATGCCGTCCGCGTCGCTGCCGTCGCACAGCGCGTCATCGAGGAATACGTGGCGCTGCAGGACCGCAACGCCACCGCGTCGCCGAGCGACGACATCATGGTGTGGCTGAGCCGCGCCATCGATCAGGATGTGAACATCTATAAAGGCCCGACGCTGCTCGCGACGAGCGAACGCGATCTGTTCGACTCGGGCGTGCTGCCCGAGCGGACGCCCGGCCACGTGTATCGCGCGATCGAGATCGAGCGGCTCGCGAGCCATGTGGGACAGGAAGTGATCGGCCCGGTCCCGCACGTGCTCGCGGCCGCGCCGGTGCGGCTCGAAGAAGGGCGCGCGATTCTCACCGTGCCGCTCGCGCTCCGGCAGCAGGAGGTCGATCGGCAGATCGACACGCTCGATCGCCGCGTCCTGCTCGCGGCCGTGCTGTTCGCGCTGCTTGGGGCGGCGATGGGCTACTCCATGGCCGAGAGGATCGGCGACCCGGTGAACCGGCTGACGCGCGCGACGCGCCGCATCGCCCGCGGCGACTTCAGCGCGCGCGTCGCCGAGACGTCGTCGGACGAGCTGCGCAGGCTCGTCGCCGACTTCAATCAGATGGCCGCCGACCTCGAGCGGCAGCGCAACGAGCTGCAGCGCACGCATCGTCTCGAGGCATGGGCGGAAATGGCGAGACAGGTCGCGCACGAGATCAAGAATCCTCTTACGCCGATCCAGCTGTCGTCGGAACATCTAATGCGCGTGCACAAGGACAAGGGGGAGCCGCTCTCACCCGTGCTCGAGGAGTGCGTGACGTCGATTCTGTCGCAGGTGAAGCTGCTGCGGCAGATCTCGGCCGAGTTCTCGAACTTCGCGTCCCGCCCGACGCCACATCCGGCGCCGACGTCCCTCGCGGAACTCATTCCCTCGGTCGTCGAGCCGTACATCACCGGCCTTGCGGGCCGCGTGCGGATCGACGTCGACGTGCCGGCCTCGTTGCCGGCGATCGTCGTCGATCGCGTGCTGCTCGCGCGGGCGATTACGAACATGATGGAGAACGCGCTGCACGCCATGCCGGGGGGCGGTACGCTGACGATCAGGGCAGCGGTCGCGCCTGCCCTGAGCGGAGTCGAAGGGTCGACAATGCGCCTGTCAGTGGCAGATACAGGCAGCGGAATGGATCCGGAGGCGCTGCGCCGCATCTTCGAGCCGTACTTCTCGACCAAGGCGACAGGCACGGGGTTGGGGTTGACGATTGCGAAACGGAATGTGGAGCTGCAGGGGGGGAGGATTCACGTGCACTCGGAGCTCGGCAAAGGCACGACGGTGGTGATCGAGCTGCCGATTGGACAGCCCTAAAGGGCTGTGCCACCGGCACCATCTCACTTGCACAGGTGGCACAGGGCTTTAGCCCTGTCTACTGGTGTTCGTCTTTCTTGGTTATCGCGAACACATTCTGCGAAGGCTGTGGCGCCTCTGCCTTCCCATGATTCCAGCGCGCGTGCAGCATCTCGACGAACGCCGACAGCATGTATCCGTACGACAGCGTGACGAGCGCCAGCGCGGGATGCGCCGAGACGAAGGCAATCAGCGACGCGATGACCAGCAGCACCGTGTACGACCGGCGCGCCTGCAGATCGAAGGTCTTGAAGCTGCGGAACTTGATCGTGCTCACCATCAGAAATGCAGGAATGAGCACGAGCGCCAGCACCGGGATGGCGCCGATCGGCTCCTGAAATCCTGAGGGATACGCAAAGATCGTCGAGGCCGGCACCGTTGCGGCCGCCGGGCTGGGCATGCCCACGAAGTACCGCTTATCACCGTGCGAGCTTGTCTGAATGTTGAAGCGCGCCAGCCGCATGGCCGCGGCGGTGACATATACGAAGCCTGCCGCCCATCCCCAATTGCCGAGCGCCGTCAGACCCCAGGAGAACGTGAGAATGGCAGGCGCGATGCCGAACGAGATGATGTCGGCCATCGAATCGAACTGCACCCCGAACTCGCTGGTCGTCCCCGTCATGCGCGCGATGCGGCCGTCGAGCGTATCGAGCACCATCGCGATGCCGACAAACGGCGCCGCCACGGCATACTCGCCGCGCATGGCGTAGATGACGCAGGCATACCCGCAGAACAGGTTGCCCAGCGTCATCAGACTGGGCAGCAAGTACACGCCACGCCGGAACCGCCGCTGCGGAACGTCCGTGTGCCGCCGGTGGGGGCCTAACATCATGCTCAGTCTATCGCACGAACCCCGGCTGGGGATTAGGGGTTCCCTGCCTTGGACATGGACAGGGATTAGGGACTAGGGATTTGGGATTAGGACGGTCATGAACACGAAGACACGACGAGCACGAAGACACGACGACATGCCTTCGGAATACGCCCGCCAGACACTTCACAGGAGGGTAGAAGATCAGAAGTCAGATGAAGTGCCGGGTCTAAAGAGCAAGACCCGGCCTACGTTCAGAACTAATCCCTAATCACTAATCACCGCGATTTCGAGATAAGCATTTCTCCTGACCTCCTGATCTTCTGTTCAAGATCAGGTTCAGTTTTTCAGAAGAGCGATGACCGTCACACCGCCAATGACGGGGTCGTCGAGCGTGACCTTGAGCTCTGCTGACGGCGGCAGGAACACGTCCATGCGCGAGCCGAACTTCATGAGGCCCACACGCTCGCCCGCTTTCAGCTCGGCGCCGGGTTGCACTCGCGTGACGACACGGCGCGCGAGGATGCCGACGAGCTGGCGGAACACGACAGGTATGCCGCCGTGATCGACCCAGATCTCGCTGCGCTCGTTGGTCGCCGCAGCATCCGTGTGGTACGCGGGCAGGAACGTCCCTCTGCGAAAATCCACCTTCGTGACGCGGCCGGACACCGGCGTGCGGTTGACGTGCACGTCCATCGGCGACAGAAAAATACTAATCTGCTTCCAGTCGCCAGGCGGCGCGGCCTTCGGATCGGCGGGCCCGGCGACGAGCACACGGCCGTCCGCCGGCGACAGCACCAGCGCCGGATCCTGCGGCGATTCGCGATGTGGATCGCGGAAGAAGTACAGAAAGAACGCGGCGAGGACGAACAGTGGCACGGCGCCGGCGTAGCCGACGGTCAGAGCCGCCGCAATCGCGAGAGCGGCCGTGCCACCGATGAAGGGATAACCTGCGCGATCGATCGTCACGCGACGATCTTAATCCCGATCGATCAATGGGAGATCGCAGCCGCCGGTGACGCAAACGGGCCCGCTGGCTCGCCGCGATGCCGGCGCAGTATGTCTTCCATTCTGTCTTTGAGATGCAGCTTGCGTTTCTTGAGAGTGACTTCTTCGACTTGCTCTGGTTCTGACAGGTAAGCCTTGCCCGAAAGTTCGTGGAGGCGATCGTCGAGTTCGTGATGCTGGGTGGCGAGTTGTCGGAACTCCTCGTCAGTTTTGAGAAGTAACTCCTTCAACTCCTGGACATTCTCGGTGTGCATGCCCGGCCTCCTTCTTGAGAGGATTGGTTGGACTCATTGACAGCGAACCGTACCACAAGGCGACGGCCCGTTCAAGCAATCAACGTGGTGTTTTCAGCGCTCCTCTCCATAGGATAAGCGCATCTTCCGGCGGGCTGACGTAATAATTCGGCCGCGTTGCCGCGACCGCGAAGCCGAGCCGCTCGTACAACCGCCGGGCTGGGGCGTTCGATCGCCGCACCTCGAGCGTGGCGCGGTCCGCGCCCCGGCCTGCGCCCGCCTGGATGACGTGTTCGAGCAGCGCCGTCCCGGCTCCCCGGCCGCGAAAATCCCCCCGAACCGCGAGATTGTTGATGTGGAGCTCGTCCAGCACCAGCCAAAACGAGCAAAATGCCACAACACCATCGCCGGGCATGCGCAGGACGTATAAGAACGACACGTCCGGGTTCTGCAGCTCGCGAACGTACATGTCGCGCGTCCAGGGATTGCTGAACGATGCCTGTTCGATGGCGACGATCGCGTCGAGGTCGCGGTCCGACAGGGTACGCTCGATGGTCCAGGTCATTCCGGCGTGCTGACCTTCGTAGTGCTGACCTTTAGGTCAGCCCTGAGGTCCCGCGCCAGTTCCACATCGGGCCGCCGTATATACACGGGCCTGACGGCGTCAGGCGATGCCGGTCCATGCTGGCGCACATGCGCTTCCGCCAGCCTGGCCACGCTCGGCGCAAGCGGCGGCACGGGATCGACGATGTGTGCGCCCGGAACCGCGGCGCGGATGAGATCCGCATACGCGATCGCGCCGTCGCCGGCATATACGCGCGGAAGCGTGCGCTCGCTCGCCCACCGCGCCAGGATGGCAGCCGGCTTGTCGACCAGCGCGGCTTCGGCAGCACCGCCGTTCGCGTAGATGGCGGAAAACACCTGACCGCGGCCTGCATCCATCCATACGGCTACATCACTGACAGGGCTGAGGGCAGAGGGCAGAGGGCTGAGGGAGTGGAGAGAGTCGAAGATTGCGTCGAGGGCTGAGATGCCGGCGAGCGGTTTGCCATTGCCGAGCGCGAGCCCCTGCATGGTCGCGATGCCGATGCGCAATCCAGTGAACGACCCGGGACCCGCCGCGACGGCGAAGAGATCGACGTCGGCGATGCGGAGGCCGTGCGCGTCGAGCAGACGCGCCAGATCGCCAGGCAAACGCGCTCCGTGCGTCATCGCAGCGTCGCCGGCGCCAGAGGCAAGAATGCTGCCCCCGCGCGCGAGCGCCACGCTTCCCTGGCGGGTTGTCGTATCGAGAGCGAGCACCAGCATGTAAAATTCAATTCTACATGTCTACGTCTCCCCCAGGGCACGCGCCCAACGTGACGCCGGCGATGCGCCAGTACCTCGACGCAAAGCAGCAATACCGCGACGCGATCCTGTTTTTCCGCATGGGGGACTTCTACGAAATGTTCTACGAGGACGCGCTCGTCGCGGCGCGCGCGCTCGATCTCACGCTGACGTCGCGCGCGAAAGACGGCCAGGGCGCGTCGATTCCCATGTGCGGCGTGCCGCATCACGCGCTCGATACGTACCTGTCGCGGCTGGTCAAGAAAGGCTTCCGCGTCGCTATCTGCGATCAAGTCGAGGATCCAAAGAAAGCCAAGGGCATCGTCAAACGTGAGATCGTCCGCGTGGTGTCGCCCGGCACGCTGACAGACTCGCAGCACCTCGACGAAAGAGCGCCCGCGTTTCTTCTTGGTATTTCCCAATCCCAAATCCCTAATCCCAAATCCCTGGCAGGCGACCACAGTGTTGTCGGGGTCGCTCTCCTTGATTTGACGACCGGAGAATTTTCCTGCGCGGAGTACGCGGGGCCGGCCGGTCTGCAGGCGCTGGCGGACGAAGTGATGGTGCTGCGCCCGCGCGAGATCGTCGCGGCGATCGATCTCGATCTGAACCGCGTCCTGCTCGACGGCGCCGCCGACCGTCTGCCGGTCACGCGCGTGGAGCCGTGGACGTTCGAGCACGAATCGGCGCGGCGGACGCTCATCGACCAGTTCCGCACGACCGGGCTCGAAGGGTTCGGGCTGGACGGGCATGCCTCCGCGGTGTCTGCCGCCGGCGCGCTGCTCCACTATCTGCGCGACACGCAGAAAGCCGACCTCGCGCACGTGCGCAGCATTGCCTATAAGACGTCTGCCGACTGCCTCGTCATCGACGCGGTGACGCTGAAGCATCTGGAAATCGTCGAGTCGATGGACGGCGGCCGGGAGGGCACGCTGCTCCACGAGATCGATCGGACGGTGACGGCGATGGCGGGACGCCTGCTGCGCGCATGGCTGCTGCGGCCCCTCGTGTCGCTCGATCGCATCCGCGACCGCCTCGACGCCGTCGAGGAGTTCGCGTTCCGCAGCACAGACCGCGGCAAGTTCCGGGACGTCTTGAAGAGCGTGCAGGATCTCGAGCGCCTCGTCGCCCGGGCGGCCCTGGGGAACGCGGGGCCGCGCGATCTCGTTGGATTGAAGCAGTCGATTGCGGTGGTGCCGCGCGTGCGGCTCATTCTCGACGCGTGCGAGGCACCGCTCACCCGGTCGCTCATCAGCGCGCTCGACGATCTCATCGACGTCCGCGACGACATCGACCGCAGCCTCATCGACGACCCTGGCGCACTGGTGCGCGACGGCGGGTACATCCGCGACGGCCTCGACGCGGGCCTCGACGACCTCCGCCGGATCAGCCGCTCGGGCAAGCAGGTGATCGCGGAGCTCGAAGAGCGCGAGCGTGCGCGCACGGGCATCAACTCGCTGAAGGTGCGCTACAACCGCGTGTTCGGGTACTACATCGAGATCTCGAAATCGAATCTGCACGCCGTCCCGGCGGACTATCACCGGAAGCAGACGATCGCGGGCGGCGAGCGCTTCATCACGCCG
This sequence comes from uncultured Bifidobacteriaceae bacterium, assembly GCA_964356125.1. GTDB lineage: Bacteria > Acidobacteriota > Vicinamibacteria > Vicinamibacterales > JAMQPK01 > JAMQPK01. Next base: position 20,721 of record CAYHHH010000049.1, read on the forward strand.
GCGCTGAAGGAATACGAAGAGCAGGTGCTGGGCGCGGACGAGCGGATACTCGAGCGCGAGGTCGACCTGTTCGAGCAGCTGCGCGCCCGGGTCGCGGCCGAATCGACGCGTATTCAGGACACCGCGCGCGCGCTCGCGGCGCTCGACGTGCTCGCCGGGCTCGCCGAGACCGCTGCGCTGTCGAACTACATCAAACCGCAGGTGCACGAGGGGGACGAGATGGCGGTCGTCGACGGCCGCCACCCGGTCGTCGAGCGCCGCTGCAGCGGCGCGTTCGTGCCGAACGACACCATCCTTGACGGCACGGCGAACCAGCTCGTGATTCTCACCGGCCCCAACATGGGGGGTAAGTCGACCTATCTGCGCCAGACGGCGCTCGTCTGCCTGATGGCGCAAGCGGGATCGTTCGTGCCGGCCACGCGCGCGAAGATCGCGATCGTCGATCGCATCTACGCCCGCGTGGGCGCGTCCGACAACATCACCCGCGGCCAGTCGACCTTCATGGTCGAGATGCAGGAGACCGCGAACATCCTGCACGGCGCGACGTCGCGCAGCCTCGTCGTGCTCGACGAGATCGGGCGCGGCACCGCCACGTTCGACGGCCTGAGCATCGCGTGGGCCGTGGCCGAATATCTGGCGACGAACCAGCGCGGACGTCCTAAAACGTTGTTTGCGACCCACTACCACGAGCTGACAGACCTTGCTGACGCCCTGCCTGGCGTGATCAACGCGCACGTTGCCGCACGCGAGTGGCAGGACGACATCGTGTTCCTGCACAAGATCGTGCCCGGCCGATCGGATCGCAGTTACGGCATTCAGGTCGCGCGCCTGGCGGGTATGCCGGCGGTCGTCATTACCCGCGCCCGCGCGATTCTCGAGGCGCTCGAGCACGACGAGCTGACGCGCGGCGGCCGCCCGTCGATCAGCGGCACGCCGTTCGAGCCCCAGAAGCAGCTCGGGTTGTTTCAGATGGCCTCGGCAGATCCGGCGGCCGAGAAACTCGCCCAGCGGCTCCGCGACACCGACACGAACAACCTGACGCCATTGCAGGCGCTGTCGTTGCTGGTGGAGTTAAAGAAGGAGTTGGAGTGA
>CAYHHH010000049.1:21912-28834 GCA_964356125.1 uncultured Bifidobacteriaceae bacterium
CTCAAGCCGCGCCCGAGCCCGGCATCATCACGGTCGCGATGTACACGTCGGTCAACAGCCTCGACCCGCGCTATGCGACCGACTCCGTCTCGTCGCGCGCGCATCAGCTGATCTTCAGCGCCCTGCTCGACCTCGACCAGAACATGCGCCTCGCACCGGACCTGGCAGAAAGCTGGGACTCGGCCGACTATCAGACCTACATCATCACGCTGCGCGAGGGCGTGCGTTTTCATGACGGCCACGAGCTGACCTCTGACGATGTGGTCTATACCTACACGAATATTCTCGATCCGAAGTCGAGCTCGCCGCTTCGCGGCGCGTTCCGCCTCGTCGACACGGTGACAGCGGTCGACCGCTACACGGTTGCCTTCAGGTTGAAGGAGCCTTCCGGCGCGTTCCTGATAAATCTCGCGGCTGTCTACATCGTGCCCACCGGCGCGGGGCGCGATCTGCGCGAGCGCCCGCTCGGCACAGGGCCGTACGAGTTTGTCAGCCACGCGGTGGACGACCGCATCGTGTTGCGCGCGTTCCGCGATTATTTCGGCGGGCTGCCCCGCAACCGCGGCGTGGTGCTGAAGGTGGTGCCCGACGACATCATGCGGGCGCTCGAGCTGCGAAAGCGCACGGTCGATCTCGTCGTGAATGACATCCCGCCCGACATGGCGTATCAACTGAAGAAAGAAGGCCTCACGCTGGCGACGTCGCCGGGAGCGAACTACCAGTACCTTGGATTCAACATGCGCGATCCGATCCTGTCGGACGTCCGCGTGCGCCATGCGATCGGATACGCGATCGATCGTCAGGCCATCATCGATTACCTCCGCCGAGGGCTTGCCACACCGTCGGTGGGGCTGCTCTCGCCGACGAACTGGGCGTTCGAGCCCGACGTGTTCGACTTTGTTTACGATCCGGACCACGCGAAGAAGCTGCTCGACGAAGCGGGGTATCCGGACCCCGATGGCGACGGCCCGCGGGCACGGCTCGCGCTGTCGCTGAAAGTCTCGAGCACGGAATTCAACCGTCTGCAGTCGGCCGTGCTCCAGCAGAATCTCCACGCCGTCGGCATTGCCACGGACGTGCGCGTGTTCGAGTTCGCCACGTTGTACGCCGACATCCTCAAAGGCAACTTTCAGATGTACACACTGCAGTGGGCCGGCGGCGCGACGGCCGATCCCGACATCCTGAGCCGCGTGTTCCACTCGCGACAGGTACCGCCGACCGGATTCAATCGCGGTCACCTGCGCGATCCTGAGGTCGATCGCCTGATCGACGAAGCGACGAGCGCGACGACTCCCGAGGAGCGCCGCGCGCGGTACGCCGACGTGCAGAAGCGCGTCGCCGAGCTCGCGCCCTACATCAGCCTGTGGCACGAAACGAACATCGCCCTTGCGCAGCCCGAGATCAACGGCATCGAGCTGACGCCGCAGATCGATTACAGCTTTCTGCGAAACGTCTCCCGCTAGCGTAAACTCCTTTACGCATGAAGAAGCGCTCCCGTTTCCTGCAGGTGCCGATCGAGCCGTTCACCGTCGATCCGGCGGTGAGGGCCGACGAGCTTCTCGAAAAGATGGAGCGCATTTCGTTTCAGGGGCGCTCCCTCGGCGTCGCGCACCGCGTGTGGCAGAAGATGCTCGCAGACGAGGTGACGATCTTCATGGGCATGGCCGGCGCACTCAGCGCCGGCGGCCTTCGCATGGTCGTGGCGTACCTGATCGAGCACCGCTATATCGACTGCCTGGTGTCGACCGGCGCCAATCTGTACCACGATTTACACGAGACGCGCGGTCGTCATCACTATCTCGGCTCGGCGCACGTCAACGACGCGGCGCTGGCCGACGAACGCATCGATCGCGTGTACGACACGTACGCGAGCGAGGAAGAGTTCTGCGACAACGACGTGTGGATCGGCGACTTCGTCGCCGAGCTCGACCAGCGGCCCTACACCTCGCGTGAGTTCCTCAACCGCCTGGGTGCGCATCTCTGGAAGGAAACGCAGCAGAACGGAATTCTCACGGCCGCCTACCGCGCCGGCGTGCCCATCTTCTGTCCGGCGATCGCGGACTCGTCTATCGGCATGGGCCTGTCGCAGGGGCGGCAGAAGCGGCCGGGGTCCGGCCACATCGACGTCATCGGCGACATCGTCGAGTCGGCGAACCTCGTCATCAGGCGCCCGCGCACCGCCACGGTCGTACTGGGCGGAGGCACGCCGAAGAATTTCATCAATCAGGCGAGCGTCCAGGCCGAATTCTTCAGCCCTGCCGTCGGAGGCCACAGATACGCGCTGCAGATCGTGACCGACGTGCCGCATTTCGGCGGCGCCTCGGGCTCGTCGCTGGAGGAAGCGCAGAGCTGGGGCAAGCTGGCCGCGGACGCCGCGCAGGTGACGGTACATGCCGACGCCACGATCGCGCTGCCGATTCTTGCCACAGCGCTGGCGCGCAGCTCGTCTGCGCTCGCCGCCAAGCGCAGCAGGCCCAACATCGACCCCAGCCAGCGCGAGATGCTGATCGACGGCAAATCGGTCTCGTGTGAGGCGTTCCAGGAGACCGAATGAGCAAGTGTCCAGTACAGTACGACCACATCGAGCCGCTGGCATTCGGCGGAACGCTGCCCCAGGCCGCGACCTTCGACAGCGCGAAAGCCGTGATTCTTCCGGTTCCGCTCGAAAGCACCACGTCCTACGTTCCCGGCACGCGCAACGGCCCGCGCGAAATTCTCGTCGCCTCGTCTCACCTGGAGTTGTGGGACGAGGAAACGCAGACCGACATCCATCCAATCGGCATCTACACGCTGCCCGAGATGGAGCTGCCGTTCGACGACATGAAAGACATCATGGCGGAGATCGGGAGGGTCACATCGGCAATCCTGGAGCACGACAAGTTTCCCGTCGTGCTGGGCGGAGAACACTCGATTACCGGGCCCGTCGTGGGCGCTGTCGCCGCGAAATATCCGGGCGTGTCGGTGCTCCAGATCGACGCGCATGCCGACTTGCGCGACACCTATATGGGCACGCGCTTCAACCACGCCTGCGTGATGCGCCGCGTGCTCGACCACGCGCCGGTCACGCAAGTGGGCATCCGCAGCCTGTCGACTGAAGAAGCGAGAGTCGCGCCCTCGCTGGCGACGACAATCTTTTACGACGTGAACATGCGGAAGGACGCCAACTGGATGGCACAGGTCGTGGAGTCGCTCGGCACGACCGTGTACATCACGATCGACGTCGACGGACTGGATCCCGCCATCATGCCCGCGACCGGCACGCCGGAACCGGGGGGACTGAGCTGGTATGAGCTCCTGACGCTGCTGCGCGCCGTCATCGGCGCGCGCAACGTGGTGGGATGTGACGTCGTCGAGCTGTCGCCGCTTCCGGGCGTCGCGGCGCCGAACTTCCTCTGCGCGAAGCTCGTCTACAAGATCCTCACGTACCAATTCGCAAAATAACGGCGGGTCCAAAGAACAGGACCCGCCCTACGTACGTAGGCCGGGTCTTGCTTTGTAGACCAGGCTAGGTCACTTCCGTCAACATCCGCTTCGCCTCTTCGATGTAGGGCGACTCCGGGAAATCCGCGATGACTTTATCGAGCGTCTGCTTGGCGTCGGCTTTCTTGCCGGCGGCGACCTGCACGCGGCCCAGCTCCATCAACAGCGCATCGCGCGGAATCGTGTCGTCGGCCGTGTTGTTGACGAGCGCCTGCGCCGCGCCAATCGCCTCGTCGTATTTCTTCGCCTGCATGTTGGCCTCGACAACGCCGAGGCGCGCCATGCGGCCGTAGAAGGTGTTCTCCCCCGCCCGCTCGACGGTCTCCTGAAAACGCGCGGCAGCCTCGTCGTGGCGGCCGAGCATCGCGAGCGCCGCGGCGGCGTAGTAGCGCGACGCGATGCCGGCATCGGTCGACGGATACGCGTTGTAGACCTCGGCGAATTTCACAAGTGCGGCTTCCGCGCGCGCCTGCACCGTCGGATAGCCGGTGACCCCTGGCGTCGCCCCGGGCTTCGTTTCCTCAACCGGCGCCTGCATGATGACGATAGCGTCGCCGAGCAGGGCCTGCGCGCGGTTTTCGCTGCGCGTCGTCCATGCCCAGTATCCGATGCCCGCGACCAGCAGCAACGCAATGATGCCCGCGGCCAGACCGACCGTGCTGCGATTCTCCTGCAGCCGCACGGTTGCGTCGCCGAGCACATGAGACAGCTCGTTTTCCTTGAGACGATGGCGCTCTGAACCCTTCATAAGTGGATGATTATATCCCCTCACGACAGGATGTTTCGCGGACCCTGCAAAGAGTTAGGATTACGGGGTGAAACGAATCCGGACATGGCCGGTCGTCGCCCTCGCACTGCTGGGCTTGCTGGCACTGATCGTCGGGTCGATTCTCGCCGCGCAGCGGAAGGCCGACGCCGCGTACGCGCAGCTCGAAAGCCTCAACACTCGCTATCGCGACGTGGAGACGCGGCTGCGGCGCGTGCGATCGGGCCTGCATCTGTCGGGTATTCTCGCGCGCGACTACCTGCTCGACACCATCACGCCGGCGTCCGAATACCGGTCGAGACTCGTGGCCTATCACGAGGAGAGCGCGCAGATGATTCTGGAGCTCGAGCCGCTGCTGACTGAAAGCGAGCCCGAGCAGTACCGCGAGCTGCGGCGCCAGATCGACGAGTACTGGCGCGCGTACGCGCCGCTCTTCGAGGGCACCACGCACATCGATCGCTACGTGTTTCTGCGCCGTGAGATCGTGCCGCGGCGCGATGCCGTCATGAACATTTCCACGGAGATCGAAGCCATCAACACCCGCACCCTGCACGCGCAGCAACAGGCGGCGGCCGAGCGCCAGCGCGAGCTGCACCAGTACCTCACGGGGACGCTGGCGGCGAGCCTGACGCTGGGCCTCGCGGTGGCGATCATCGCCGTCATCCGTATCCGGGTGCTCGAAGGGCGTACCGAGGAACAGCACGGACGCACGCAGCAGGCCGAAGTGGAATTGCGGCGCCTCTCGAACCAGCTCGTCCGGACGCAGGAGGAGGAACGAAAGAGCCTCTCCCGCGAGCTTCACGACGAGGTCGGTCAGATGCTTACGGCGCTGCGCATGGAGATGGGCCGGGCCGAGCGCGCGCAGGCCGTCGGCAGTCCGGTCTTCGCGCAGACGATGGCCGAGAGCAAAGCGCTCGTCGATCGCATGATGCGCATGGTGCGCGACCTGGCGATGGGGCTGCGCCCCAGCATGCTGGACGATCTCGGCCTCGAGCCCGCGCTGGCGTGGCAGGCGCGCGAGTTCTCGCGCCGGTACAACGTGCCGGTCGATCTCGCGGTCGACGGCGACCTCGAGCGGCTGCCCGATCCCCAGCGCACGTGCGTGTATCGCGTCGTGCAGGAAGCGCTCACCAACTGCGCGAAGCATTCCGCGGCCACCGAAATCCAGGTGAAGGTGGTGCGCGGGCGTACGCGGCTCGATGTGTCGGTGAGAGACAACGGCGTCGGCATTGCGTCGATGACCAGCCATCGCGGGCTCGGTCTGACGGGCATCAAGGAGCGGGTCAAGGACATCAACGGCGCGGCGTCGATCGAGACGCGGCCCGGTGGCGGGACGGTGGTGCACATCACGCTGCCAGTACCGACCACGGAAACCAGCAAGGAGGCGTTCGTTGCGAATAGTGCTCGGTGACGATCATGGCATTGTCCGGCGCGGATTGAAGGCGCTGCTCGATACGGAAGAGGACATCGAAGTTGTCGGCGAAGCGGGTGACGGGCTCGAGGCGCTGAAGATGTGCGAGATGCATCGGCCCGACGTGGCTATCCTCGACATCGCGATGCCGCGCCTCAACGGCATCGACGTCGCGGAGCGCGCCATCAAGCACCACCCTCAGTTGAAGGTCGTATTCCTCAGCATGTACGCCGACGAATCGTACGTGCTGCGCGCGCTCTCGGCCGGCGCGCGCGGGTATCTGCTGAAAGAGTCGACCGAACAGGACCTCCTCCCTGCGCTGCGCACGATCAGCCAGGGCAAGCCCTATTTCAGCCCGACCATTTCGGCGATGCTGCTCTCCGATTACATGCGGCATCTGCAGCAGCGCGGCCAGGAAGATTCCTACCGCCTGTTGACCGATCGCGAAAAGGAAGTCCTGCAACTGCTCGCCGAAGGGCGCACGAACAAAGAGGTGGCGAGCATTCTCGAGGTGGGCGTCTCGACCGTGGAGACGCACCGCGCGAATCTGATGCAGAAGCTCGGACTGCACAACACGGCGGAGATCGTGTTGTATGCGGTGCGCAAAAGCCTAGTGTCGTAGCAGCCCTTCGAGCTCGTCGGCATGGCCGGGTCATGGGCACGCTGGTCGTACGAACGAAGGACGGCAAATGGGTCGAGGCACAGTCGGTACCGAGCCGGGGGTTTGTCGTGCCTCTCGATACGAAGTAGTGTGAAATTCCGGGCCTACTGAACGCGCACAGCGTACCGATACAACAGACATCTGAGTCGGGGCACGCGCGCGCTGCCTGGGCCAGGGCGCCCGAGGGGCTGCTGGGCCGTTAATTCGGGAGCAGCCTCTCCCTTTTTACTCTCGACTCTTCCGACTCCCCGACTCCCCGACTCTGCCCGCACGCAAACGCCGACAGCTAAGGAGTTAGCGGCAAACGCCCGATAAGGGTCATGAGCAGTGCTGCCATGACGACTCCCGAAGAAGCCTTCAAGCGGCGCCAGCGCCGATGGCGCATCAGCCTCGCGACGATCATCATCGTCCTGGTGGCATTGACCGTCTGGGCGATCGAGCAGATTACGCGCGTCCCGTAAGATTTAGCGCGCGCGTTGTTATCAGACACAGCCCACTCGGAGCGTATCCATCCCGTCTCGTCGAATGGTGCGCCCGGCAGGTCTCGAACCTGCGACCCCCGGTTTAGGAAACCGGTGCTCTATCCTGCTGAGCTACGGGCGCG
>CAYHHH010000050.1:0-8743 GCA_964356125.1 uncultured Bifidobacteriaceae bacterium
TACGTAGGGCGGGTCCTGTTCTTTGGACCCGCCTACTCATCGTCGTCCGCCGACGGCTGCCCCAACGTCCCTGACGCTTTCTGCATCAGGTATGCCTTGATGAACGGATCGAGATCGCCGTCGAGGACGCGGCTCGGGTCGCCCATCTCGAATTTCGTGCGGTGGTCTTTTACCATCTGGTACGGGTGCAGCACGTAGCTGCGGATCTGGTGGCCGAAGGCGATTTCCTTCTTCGCGCCGCCGATGTGGTCCAGCTTCGACTGGTTCTCTTTCATCTTGATGTCGAACAGGCGCGCCTTCAGCACGCCCATCGCCGAGTCCTTGTTGCGGTGCTGCGAGCGCTCGTTCTGGCATGACACGACGATGCCCGTCGGCAAGTGCGTAATGCGGATCGCCGAGTCCGTGACGTTGACGTGCTGGCCGCCGGCGCCGCTCGATCGGAAGGTGTCGATGCGGATGTCCTTGTCGTCGATGACGATGTCCTCGTCCTCAGGCAGTTCCGGCCAGACGTAGACCGACGCAAACGACGTGTGGCGCCGTGCGGCCGAGTCGAACGGCGATATGCGCACGAGCCGGTGCACCCCGGCCTCGGCCGAGAGCAGCCCGAACGCGAAATCCCCCTGCACGGTCGCGGTCGCGCTCTTGAGCCCGGCTTCGTCGCCCGGCTGGTAGTCGATGATTTCCCGCTTGAAGCCGCGGCGCTCGATCCACCGCAGATACATCCGCAGCAGCATCTCGGCCCAGTCCTGCGACTCGGTGCCGCCCGCGCCCGGATGAATCGTGATGATGGCGTTCTTGCGATCGTGCTCGCCGCCGAGCATCTTCTTGATCTCGCCGCCCTCGACCAGGCCCGCCAGCTGGTCGATGCCCGCGGAGAGCTCCGCCGTAACATCTTCTCCCTGGCCAGCCCAGTCCATGAGCACACCAAGATCGTCTGTTTTGGTCTTGAGGGCCGAGATCAACTCGACCTCTTCCTCGACTCGACGGCGGCGTTGAAGGGTTTTCTGCGCCTCGATCTGGTTGTTCCAGAAATCGGGCGCCGACGCGCGGGCTTCTATTTGTGAGAGCTCGTCACCAGGGCGAGCAGCCTCAAAGATAACTCCGGAGATCGGCGGCGCGCTTCACGAGGTCCTGGTACTTGCGGGTCAAATCATCGAGAGCGATAGCCACGAATGCCTCCACCAAAAAGCAGCGCGACGAGCGTCAGCGCCGCACAGATGTACGCGAACAGATCACCGATTCTGCCATAGATCGTGCGGCCGTCGAGCATCCGCACTTCGCCAACGAGAGTCGCGCGCTCGAAGATGTCCGTGTGCGCCAGCACACGGCCGTAGGGGTCGACGAACCCGGTGATGCCCGTGTTCGCCGCCCGCGCGAGATAGCGCCCCTGCTCGATTGAGCGCATCCGTGCCTGCAGAAAATGCTGATAGGGCGCCGACGAACGGCCGTACCACGCGTCGTTCGTCATCGTGGTGAGCAGTTGGGTGCCGCGCGCGACCGATTCGCCGACGAGGCGCGGAAAGACGATTTCGTAGCAGATGGCCGTGCTGATGGGTCCGTGGCTCGTCGGCAGCAGCACCATGTCGCGTCCCGCGGTGAAGCCACCGACCTGTTGGACGAGGGGCCCCACGAAGAACAGCAGCTGTTGCAGCGGTACGAACTCGCCGAATGGAACCAGGTGCATCTTCTGGTAGACGCCCGCGACCGTCCCGTCTTGCCGCACGAGGAACGCGGCGTTGTAGTACGACTTCGTCTGGTGATCCACCTGGTCGCTGCCGAGCAGCAGCTCGATGCCCGTATCGCGCACGACAGCGCGAATGCGCTCACCGCCCGCCTTGTCGTCCATGAACGGCATCGGCGTAGACGACTCGGGCCAGATGACGAGCTGCGCGCCTTTGGCGGCGGCCTCGCGCGTCAGTGCGAGGTACGTATTCCGGATGTTGTCGGCCTGACGCTCGTCCCACTTCTGATCCTGCGGAATGTTTCCCTGAATCAGCCCGACTCGAACCGGACGCCCTTGCGAGGCGAGCGCGTTCGTGTCGAGGCGGCGCGCGCCCCACATCGTGACCGCGATGAGCGCGGCGGCCGTGACGCCAACCGTGATGATCGATCCGCGCGATCGTGAGACGACGAAGTACGCCAGCGACGTGCTCACGAGCGCGACGAGCGCCGACATCCCGAACACGCCGGCGATGCTGGCGAACTGCGCAATCGGCAGCACGGTCGTCTGGCTGTAGCCGAGCAGCAGCCAGGGAAAGCCGGACCAGAAATAGGTGCGCCCAAGCTCGGTCGTCACCCACACCGCGGGCGCGAGCAGAATCGCGCGCCGGCCGTACTTCGCGCCAAGCCAGCCGAGGCACAACGTGAACAGCCCGGGAAACAGGGAGAGATACGCGACGAGGAGCGCCGCCACGACCACACCGACCGGCGCGCTCAATCCGCCGAACTGCGAGACAACGGTGCCGGTCCAGTACACCGTGCCGCCGAAATACGCGAGGCCGGCGACAAATCCGAGGAGAAAGGAGCGGGCGCGGCGAAACGCCGGCCAGCCGCGGTGAATCTCGAACAGGGGAACGATGAGAGGAGCCAGCGCCACCCACGCGAGAAGCGGATGGCCGTACCGCGGAAAGCTGAGGGCGAGAAGAATGCCGGATGCGCCCGCCTTCGCGAAAGCTCCGGCGAGGTCTCGCCGTAGCGCTGCGCGCGGCGGCGGAAAGGTCAGGGCTGCGTCACCCGGCCGGGTCCGCGCTGGCGCAGCCACTCTGCGACACCCGCACCATCAAGCGGCGGAGAAATGAAATCGCCCTGCGCGGTGTCGCAGCCGAGCTTCGCGAGCCGCTCGAGCGTCGCCTCGTCCTGCACGCCTTCCGCGACGCACGTGAGGCCGAGATTGTGCGCCAGCTCGATCGTGGACTGCACGATCACCTCGTCGCCGTCCTCGACCATGTCGTCGATGAACGACTTGTCGATCTTGATCTCGTGCACCGGCAGCTTTCGCAGATAGCTGAACGACGAATAGCCGGTGCCGAAATCGTCGACGGCAAGCCGCAGCCCCATCTTGCTGAGCCGCGTCAGCACCTGCAGCGAGCGCAGCGGGTCTGACATGATGACGCTCTCGGTAATTTCCAGCTCGAGCATTGACGCCGGGGCGCCGAGCAGATCGAGCAGCGCCCGCACGCGCTCGGGCAGCTCGGGATCGTGCAGGTTGCGCGGCGACAAATTCACCGCTGCGATGAGATCGTACCCCAGGCGCTTCCACTCGAGACACTGCTGCACCGCGCGCTCGAGCATCCACAGCATGAGCGGGCGCACCGCCCCGGTCTGTTCGGCCATCGGGATGAACCGATCCGGCAGGATGAACCCGAGCTGCGGGTGCTGCCAGCGCACGAGCGCCTCGACACCGAATATCTGTCGCGTCTTCAGGTTGATTTTTGGCTGATAGACGACGCGCAGCTCGTCGCGCGAGATCGCGTGCCTGAAATCGCCCATCAGCGCGAGGCGCTCGGGGCTGTGGCGGTCGAGCTCGGGCGCGTAGACGACGCAGCCGGAGCGATCTTCCTTGGCGACATACATCGCCACGTCGGCGCGCTGCACGAGCACCTCGGCCTCGGTGCCGTGCTCGGGCGCGATCGCGATGCCGACGCTGCCGTGCACGTCGAGGTTGAGCCCTTCGATACTGAGCGGTTCCTGCACGGCCGCGATCAGCTTGCGCGCGGCCAGCTCGGCGCCCGTCTGCCCGACGCCGGGCAGCATCACCGCGAACTCGTCGCCGCCGAGACGGGCGACCGTGTCCGACTCGCGCAGCTCGATCTGCAGCCGGTGTCCGATCTCCCGCAGCACCGCATCGCCCATGAGATGACCCATCGTGTCGTTGATCTCCTTGAACCCATCGAGGTCCATGATCAGCACCGACAGCGGGTTTCGCGTGCGCAGTGAATTGTGGACCGCCATCTCGAGGCGGTTCTGGAACAACGTCCGGTTCGGCAGGTCCGTCAGGCTGTCGTAGTACGCCAGATGGCGGATGCGCTCTTCGGCTTTCGATCGCTCGCGCCGCACCTCGGCGTCCCGAAGCTCGCGATTGATGGCGGGAATGAGCCGGTTGAGGTTGTTCTTGATGATGTAGTCGTCGGCGCCGTTCTTCATGGCATCGACCGCGATCTCCTCGCCGATCGTGCCCGACACGAAAATGAACGGCACTTCGAGGCCGCGGTCGCGCACCATGGAGAGCGCCGAGGTGCCGCTGAAGCCCGGCATCGTGTAGTCCGCGATCACCAGCTCCCAGTCGTGCTGATCCAGCGCCGCGGCAAGCGCCTTTTCGTTGTCGATGCGCGTGTAGTCGGGCTCGTATCCGCCCTGCCGCAGGTACTCGATGAGGAGCGTCGCGTCGTTCTCGTTGTCCTCAATCAGCAGCAAGCGAAGTGGTTTCATGCCGTCGGTTACCGGGCAATCCAGGCGGTCGTGAACTGCTCCGCTTTCGCGAGCTGGGCCTGCACGCCTTCGGCAACGGTCCGGTTGGGATACTTGCCGACGCGGACGCGGAAGAGTTTCGTCGGCGCGCCCTGGACCGGATCCATCACAAACGCCGGATAGCCTTTCGAGGCGAGCTGCGTGACGAGCTTCTCCGCGTCGCGGCGATCCGGATAGGCGGCGACCTGCACGGCAAAGCCTGGCCCGGACGGGTCGGACGCTTGCGCGGCAGCAACAGGCGCCTTCTCTCTGGACGCAGGCGGAGGCGGAGCCACGGGTTCCTGCACGACCGGAGCGCGTGCTGCCGCCGCTTCTGATGGCGTGGGTTTCAAATTCTCTTCGGGCGGCGTATCGCGCAGGAGGCGCTCGGCGTAGCTCAGCTCTTCTGCGGGGGGCGCCGCGGGCGGGTTCGAGCTGGACCCGGCGGCCGCGGCGGGCGTTGCGGACCGGTCGGCCACGGGTGCAAGACCGGGATCGGGCACGACGTTGTCTGCAGGGCCGCCGGCGATCTCGGTTACCGCCCCCTGGCGGACGTCGCGGCCCACGAGCACGCCGAACAGAAACGTCACGACCAGCACAACCGTGACGGCCATGAACATGAAGATCAACTGCTTGCCGTTCAGTTGTATCTCGCGAAAGCCCTCGTCGCTCACGGCTTCTTCTCGACTCCTGTGATCTGCTTCAATAAATGCATCATTTCGATCGGCAGGGGGAAGACGATCGTCGAACTGTTCTCGGCAGCGATTTCCGTCAACGTTTGAAGGTATCGCAACGTAATCGCGACAGGCTCGCGGGCGATCACGGCAGCGGCCTGGGACAACTTCTCCGAGGCTTCCAGCTCGCCCGCTGCGTGGATGATTTTAGCACGCTTCTCACGCTCGGCTTCGGCCTGCCGCGCCATCGCGCGCTGCATGTCCGGCGGCAGATCCACGTGCTTGACCTCCACCGACGAGACCTTGATGCCCCATGGATCCGTGTGCTGATCCAGAATCTGCTGCAGCTGCTGGTTCAGCCGATCCCGCTCCGAAAGGAGTTGATCGAGCTCGACCTGACCGAGCACGCTGCGCAGCGTCGTCTGCGCCAGCTGTGACGTGGCGTAGATGTAGCTTTCGACATCAACGATCGCCCGCCGCGGATCGATGACGCGAAAATAGACAACCGCATTCACTTTTACGGAAACGTTATCGCGCGTGATGACGTCCTGCGACGGCACGTCCATCACGACGGTGCGCATGCTCACACGCACCATGCGGTCGAGCGGCGCGAAGACGAGCACGACGCCGGGCCCTTTGGGCGCGGGCAGCAGCTTGCCCAGTCGAAACACCACGCCGCGTTCGTACTCCGCGAGGATGTTGATCGACATCACCACGTACACGACCAGGATAAACAGGACAACGAGCACAGGCGAAAAGTCGAACATGGCTTGTCTACTCCTTCCGGACCGTTAACGTCAGCCCGTGAACACTTGACACCGCTACGCGATCGCCGCCGGCGATCGCGTCGTTCGCGACCGCGTTCCAGATTTCGCCGTGCACCTGGACTCGCCCAGACGCGCCTGGCGCGATCGGATCGAGCGCGCGCCCGGTCTCGCCGATCAGCCCTTCGACGCCGGTCACCGGCGCCGTCCGCTGCGACGTCAGCGCGAGCCGCACGAGAAATGCCGCGATCGCGGTGAACCCGAGGACGACCGACAGGATGAGGCTGAGACTCAGCTGAAGCTCCGGCGCCGGTGAGTCGATCAGCATGAGCGAGCCGAGAATCACACTGATGATGCCGCCAATCGTGAGCAGCCCGTAGCTCGTCACTTTGATCTCGAGGGCGAAGAGCACGAGCCCGAAGAGCATGAGCAGGAGCCCGACGTAGTTGATGGGCAGCACCTGCAGCGCGAAAAACGCGAGCAGCAGGGACAACCCGCCCACAACCCCCGGCAGTATCGCGCCGGGACTCCACAACTCGATCGTCAGGCAGAGCATGCCGAGGCTCAGCAGCATGTAGGCGATATTCGGATGGGCGATCGCGCTGAGAATGCGCTGGCGGCGCGTCATCGCGATCGGCACGATCGCCGCCGATGCCGTGCGCAGCGTCGCCGGCCGGCCGTCGAATCGCCTGACGGTGCGGCCGTCCAGCGTCTTCAACAGATCGTCGAGGCTCGCCGCCACCACGTCGACGAGCGGCGGCGTGGCCGCCGCGGCTTCCTGTTCGGTAAACGCCTTGCTCTGCAGCACCGCCTGTTCGGCCAGCGGCGCATTGCGGCCGCGCGCGGTCGCGATCGTCCGCACGTACGCCGCCATGTCTTCGGCCGCCTTCTTCGACGTCGTCTCGTCCATGACGGCGCCGCCGCCGGCCACCGGATGCGCGGCGCCGATGTGCGTCCCCGGCGCCATCGCGGCGATGTCGGCGGCGATCGTGATGATGAACCCCGCCGACGCCGCCCGCGCGCCGGACGGCGCCACGTACACCACAATCGGCGTCTTCGCGGCGATCATCGTCGTGACGATGTCGCGCGTCGCATCGACGAGACCGCCGGGCGTGCGCAGCGTGAACACCACGAGCGCCGCGTTCGCCGCGTCGGCGCGCGAGATGGTGTCGATCATGTATTGCGCGGAAACCGGATGGATGATGCTGTCGACTTCCGCGGAGTAAATGACGGCAGGGCTGAAGCCCTGCGCTACCTGTGCGGGAGCAGCTTGGGAACTTACGACGACCGCAACGGCACTCAGAACCAGGAACCAGGAACCTGGAACCCGGAACCCGGAAAAGTTCACGGCCCCAGTTTACCGAGTAAGTCCCTGGCTTCGGAGGAATTCGGGTCGAGGACCAGCGCGCGCTCCAGCGCGTCCCGTGCCCCCGCCTGATCCTTCACCTGCAGGTAGGCCTGCGCCAGCGCGATGCGCCCCTGGACCGATTCCTGGCTCCAGAGCGCGATCTTGAAGGCGTTGATCGCCGACGCCATTTCGCCGGTGCGCAGATAGACGCGCCCCATCAGCAGATGCGCCTCGGCCTCGTACGGCGACAGATAAATCGCGCGCGCGAGCTCGGTGATGGCGTCAGTGTGACTGCCCTGCTCGAACAATCTGCGTCCGCGGTCGAGATGGAAGGCCGTCAGCTCCTTCTGCTCGCGCTGCCCTGTCGTCGCGATGGCGCTGTCGACGCGGCGAAGCGTCGACACGTCCAGGGAAGTCTTGACGCGCTCCAGCCCACGCGGAATCGGCTCCGCAACCTGCCCCCCCGGCTTCTTCGCCCACTCTGCGTACGTCGACGACAATTGCGTCGCCAGCTCGCGCTCGCGCGCCGCTTCGGCCGCTGCGCCGGCGGCCTGCAGCGCGGCCGCGAGCACCGCATGCGCTTCGCCGTCGGCGGGATCGCGCCGCACCGTCTCGCGCAGCCAGAAAATGGCCGAGGGTGCGTCTTTCTCCGCCCAATAGGCGTAGCCCAGGTTGAAGTAGTAATCGGGATCGTCCTCGTCGAGCTTGAGCGCCTGATTGAAGTAATACGTCGCGCGCCCCGTCTGCGGCGTGACCGGCCGCCGCAATTGGATGACGCCGATGTTGTTCATCAGCGTCGCGGACGGCGCACGATCGGCCAGCGTCCTCAACGTCGCGAACGCATCGTCGAGACGTGTGAGCTGCAGGAGTGACAGCGCGACGCTGAATCGCGCACGCGCGTACATTGGTGAGGTTTCCGGGACCGCCGCGGCCGTGACGAGCGCAACCTGTCCGTTGCCTTCGTCATGATGCACGTTCCACAACGCAAGCCGCGCGCGATCGAAGCCGGGGTCCAGCTTAATCGCGGCTTCGAGGTAGCTGATTTTCGCGGGGGTCGACGTCGCGACGAGCCCTTTGATGTAGTTCTCGAACACCGGCAGCGCGGGGCGCGCGGGCGGAGCACCGGTCGACGTCGGTCCTGCGATGCGCCGGCTGACGCGCTCGAAAATCGCAAAGAGCTCTTCGAGCGGACCGGCCTCGACGAATTCGTGCTCCATCTGCCCGGTGTCGAGCCTGATGCTCTGCGCGCGCACCGACATCATCGTGCCGGTGAGCCGGAACGATCCCAGGACGACGTGCGTCGCGCCGACGACCTGCCCGAGCCGGATGACCGTCGCGTGGCTCAAGGTGGCGACCGGCGGCACTTGCAGCCGCTCGAACGCGTCGAGACGCTCTTCACGCGTGTGCGCGTTCTTCCCCAACGCCGTCAGATCGTCGGCCAGCAGCACGGCTGACGCTTCGCTGACCCAATAGATGCGCGCTTCCCTCGCGGGATTTTCGAACGGGATGAC
>CAYHHH010000050.1:8843-28357 GCA_964356125.1 uncultured Bifidobacteriaceae bacterium
ATGACGCAGGTGGCATCGCCCACGCCCTGGCACGAATGCACGCGCACCTCACCGCTGACGCCGGCCAGCGCGAACAGGTGCGAGAGCGCGGCGGAGTAGAAGACGCACAACGGCCAGTCGAACGGCTCGCGCACCGTGCAGAAGATCGAGTTGCGCAGCGTGAGCGTCCCCTGCCCTCGCCGCAGCTTCGGCACGGCGCGGCTGCCGACATAACTCCGCTTCACCACTTTCTTCGCGAGCTGCATCGCCATGCGCGCCCGGAACATCACCGGCAGCGCGCGGATGAACGAGCGCTCGATCGGCGTGAGGCTGTCGAACGTCCATTGCGCCGCGTACTCGCCGGCACGCGACGTGACGAGCGTGTAGGGCTCGCCTTCCTGCCTGAGAAAACTGAGCACGGCCGCGAGCGGCGCGAGGCCGATCTTGCCGTCGCGCATGCCGGTCGGGTTCAGCCAGTTTTCGTAAAACTCGAGGCGCGTCGGCATGAGATCCGAGATCCCCTGATGGAGGCTCGCTATCAGCATGCGTCCGACTCCCGCTCGATTCATTCTTCTGATATCCTTCCGACTGCGAACTGCATTCGATGTGGACGGGAGCTATCCTCGCAGGCGGCCATGCGCGGCGCCTTGGGGGGCTGAACAAAGCCGGATTGATTCTGCAGCCCAACGGCGCGTCCGTTCTGGACCGTCAACTGGCGCGGCTGCGCCGCGTGGTCGATCGGACAATCATCATTGCCAACGATGCGGAGCGCTTCAAAGGCGCCGGCGTCCCGGTGATTCCCGACATGGTTGTGGACGGCGGCGCGCTTGGCGCGCTGTATACCGCCGTTCATGCCGGCGGACCCGAATGGACGCTTGTGATGGCGTGTGACATGCCGTTTGTCAGCGAGCGGCTGCTCGCGCATCTTGTATCGGTCGGACGGTCGGTGGACATTGCGATTCCCCGCACGGCGCGCGGTTACGAGCCGCTGTGCGCGACCTATTCCCGCCGCTCGGCGAGCGCGCTGCGGCGCCTGATCGAAGAGCGGCGGTTCAGGCTCAGCGACGTGGCGCACATTCCGGGCTTGCGCGTCCACGAGGTGGGGCGGGACGAGCTCGAAACCTTCGGCCCGGAAGAGGTGTTGTTCTTCAACCTCAACACCCCGGAAGACCATGCTCGCGCGATCGATCTCGATGGAGAGTATCACTATCCTTCATGATTCTTCCAGTTCACGAACGCCTGCGGGAACGGCTGCTGCAGACTCTGCAGCAGCTCTATCAGCTTCCGCCTGAGGCGCTGCCCCAACTGCCGATCGAGTATCCGCCCACGCGCGAGCTCGGCGATCTCGCGACCCCCGTCGCGTTCGAGCTGGCGCGCCGGCTGCGCAAGGCGCCGCGCGCGATCGCGCAGGAGCTGGCGGCTGCGCTCGGCCCGATCGACGGCATCGCCCGCGTCGACCCCGCGCCGAACGGGTACCTGAACGTCCATCTGGATCGTGTTGCGTTCATCGAAGCCGTACGTAGGCCGGGTCCTATTGGACCCGGCGGTGCGAAAACCATCGTCGAGCACACCGCCATCAACCCGAACAAGGCGGCACACATCGGCCACCTTCGGAATTCCGCGCTCGGCGACACGCTCGTGCGTGTGCAGCGGTTTCGCGGCGTCCCCGTCGAAGTGCAGAACTACATCGACGACACCGGCGTCCAGGTCGCGGACGTCGTCGTGGGATTCCGGGAGCTCGAGCGTAAAACCCTCGACGACATCAGACACATCGCCGATACGACGCGGTTCGATTACTACTGCTGGGATTTGTACGCGCGCGTCACGCACTGGTACGACGAGGACAGGGAGCGCCTCACGATTCGCGCGGCGGCGCTGCACGATATCGAGCATGGCGGCACCGAGACGTCGGCGATTGCGAGCTTCATCGCCGATCGCATCGTCCGCTGCCATCTCGTGACGATGGCGCGATTGAATGTGGATTACGACCTGCTGACGTGGGAAGGGCATATTCTGCGGCTGCAGTTCTGGGCGCGCGCCTTCGAGATCCTCAAGGAGAAGGGCGCGGTCTACCTGCAGACCGAGGGGAAGCTTGCCGGCTGCTGGGTGATGAAGATCGAGGAGGACGAGCCTGCGGCCGAAGGGATTGGGGATTCGGGATTCGGGATTAGCGAGAGCGAAGCCGAAGATCGCGAGAAAGTGATCGTCCGGTCGAATGGAACGGTCACCTACGTCGGCAAGGACATCGCGTACCAGTTCTGGAAGCTCGGGCTGCTCGGCCGCGATTTTCACTACCGTCAGTTCGGCACACGCCCGAACGGCAGCGTCCTGTGGTCGACCTCCGAGACGGCCGGAGACGCATCGCATCCGCCGTTCGGCCGCGCGGCGGCCACCTACAACGTCATCGACGTCCGGCAGTCGTACCTGCAGAAGCTGCTGAAGCAGGCACTGCGCACGCTCGGCTACGCCGAACAGGCCGAGCGGGCGACCCATTTCTCGTACGAGATGGTGGCGCTCTCGAACTCCACGGCGCGCACGCTGGGGTATCTGGCGCCGGATGCGCCGGACGACAAGCGGGGGTTTGTCGACGTGTCAGGACGAAAGGGCCAGGGGGTGAAGGCCGACGACCTGCTCGACACGCTGATTGAGCGGGCCGGGACCGAAGTCGCCAGGCGCAACCCCGAGTTCAGCGCGGCCGAACATCGCCGCATCGCCGAGATGATCGCGGTCGCCGCGGTGCGCTACTTCATGGTGAAGTACTCGCGCACCAAGATCATTGCGTTCGATATCGACGAAGCGCTCGCGTTCGAAGGTGAAAGCGGCCCGTATCTACAGTATGCTGTCGTTCGGGCCCAGAATATCTTCGCCAAGCTTCGCGATCGCGACGGTCTCGATGAGGCCGGTGTGTTTGCGAAGCTCGGCGGGCTCGCCCCGACCGAGCTCGCGGGTGAGGGCGGGAGCCACGACGTATGGGCGCTCATCCTCGAAGCGTCGCGCCTCGATGAAATCGTCGAGCAGGTCGTTCGGACGCTGGAATTTTCGGTGCTCGCAAAATACGCGTTCGGTCTGGCGCAGATGTTCAATGGCTTCTATCACCGGTATCCGATCCTCAATGAGGAGCAGGCCGACGCGCGGTTGTGGCGCGCCGCCGGCGTCGCGTACTTCCGCGCGCAGCTGACCCGCGCGCTCGACCTCATGGGCATCGCCGTACCGCCAAGGATGTAATGGCTGTCATCGGTATCACCCCAAACAACCGGCTGAGCGACTACCTCGAATCCGTCAAGCGGGCGGGCGGCGAGCCGCGCGTACTGTCCGTGGACGCTCCGCCGACGCTCGACGGGCTCGACGGCGTGCTCTTCACCGGCGGCGGCGACGTCGATCCCGCGCACTACGGGGACACGCGCCATCCGAGCACGCACGAGCCCGATGCCGCGCGCGACGCGTTCGAGCTGGCGCTCGCGAAGCTCGCGCTCGCGAAGGGCACGCCGCTGCTCGCCGTCTGCCGCGGCCTCCAGGTCGTGAACGTCGCCGCCGGGGGCACGCTCATTCAGGACATCCCGGCACAGGTGAACCAGCCGCACGGGCATCAGATCGATTCGCCGTCGTACGCGCTTGCGCATGAAGTGTGGGTGACGCCCGGCACCGCGCTCGCGCGCGTGATGCAGGAAGAGCTGAAGGACGGCGAGGTGCTGCAGGTCAACAGCCGCCATCATCAGGCCGTCGGGAAAGCCGCCGAAGGGTTCACGATCTCCGCGACCGCGCCCGATGGCGTCGTCGAGGCGATCGAGCGTCCCGGCGCGCGCTTCTGCGTCGGAGTGCAGTGGCACCCCGAGAACTTCTGGCGCACCGGCGAGTTCCGATCGTTGTTCGAAGCGTTCATCAAAGCCGCCGAGGCACACTAGCCGGTAGCTCGTAGCCTGTAGCCTGTAGCAGGCGCTTGCTCATGCCGATCCAACCGAACACCGAGATCATCGTCACGATCGAGAAGCCCGTGGCCGGCGGGCGCATGCTCGCGAGGCACGAAGGGCAGATCGTGTTTGTCGCCGGAGCGATCCCCGGCGAACGCGTGCGCGTCCGGATCGAGCGCATCGCCAAGCACCTCGCGTTTGCGAACACGCTCGAGGTGCTCGATCGAAGCAGCGACCGCCGCAGCCTCGATGCGGATTGGGCATGTGGAGGCTCCTTTTACGCGCACGTGGCCTACGAGCGGCAGCGGCAGCTGAAGTCTGAAGTCATCGCCGACGCCTTCGCGCGCATCGCGAAGATGCCGCTGCCGGCGCCCGTTCCCGTGCTCGCGTCGCAGGAAGACGGCTACCGGATGCGGGCCCGGCTGCACGTGAAAGATGGCCGGTTTGGTTTCTTTCGTGAGGGCACGCACGAGCTGTGCGATGCGGGGCCGACGCAGCAGTTGTTGCCCGATACGATGGCCGCGCTACAGCGGCTGCAACCGGTGTTCGAGCAGAATCGCGTGACGTCATGCGAGTTCTCCGAAAACATCGCCGCGACCGAGCGCGCGGTGCTTCTCGAAATGGCGCCAGGGATAACACCGTCTCACGTCGATCCCATCGAAGGGATTTCCGGACTGTTGTTCGTCGATTATCAACGCGGCCCGCTCACCGTGTCGTACGGATCGCCGTTTGTGACGGACCGCATCGGCGCGTCAGACGGCACGGTGTCGTTGACCCATCACGTCGAATCCTTCTTTCAGGGCAATCGATACGTGCTGCCGGAGATGGTCCGTCGCGTGATCGCGCAGGTGCCGCAGGGAACGGTCACCGATCTGTACGCCGGCGTCGGGCTCTTCGCCGTCCCCCTTGCCGCGAACGGTCACCGGCACATCGTCGCTATCGAGGGAGACCGCTCGAGCGCGAGGGATCTCGACTCGAATGCAGCGCCGTACGGGCGAGCGCTGCACGTGCGGCATCTCTCGGTCGAGAGCTATCTCCAGCGGCGCGACGTCCAGTCCCCGGACACGCTCGTCATCGATCCTCCACGAACGG
Organism: uncultured Bifidobacteriaceae bacterium; assembly: GCA_964356125.1. Lineage (GTDB taxonomy): Bacteria > Acidobacteriota > Vicinamibacteria > Vicinamibacterales > JAMQPK01 > JAMQPK01. The sequence goes on from CAYHHH010000050.1 coordinate 13,823, forward strand.
GCATGTCGAAGGAAGCGATGTCGGGCATTCTCGGTTTGAAGGTGCCTCGCGTGGTGTACGTCTCATGCGACCCAGCCACCCTGGCGCGCGACGTCAGACGATTCGCCGAAGTCGGCTACCGCCTCGATCATATTGAAGCCTTCGATCTGTTCCCGAACACCGCGCATGTGGAAACGTTGGCGGTGCTGACACGGCCGACCTGAAGGTCGGCCCAAGCTACTCGAAGGACACGGTCGGCAATTGTTCACGTTCGCGCACGAGTCGACCGATCGCGGAATCGATCGCGCGCTGATAGGTGTCGGCGGGCATGCGATCGCGGAACGGAAGAAGCTGCTCGGCCGCCTCGGCCCGCATCGCGTCGATGGCCGCCGGGTCGGCCTGTGTGCGCGCGGCATCGAGCATCATCCGGTCCAGCTCGACGAGGCGCGCCATGATCCGCTCGCGCGTCTCTCCACGCAGCGGCCCAGGCAAATCGCGGAAGGCCGCCGCTTCCGTTGTGACCGTCTCCAGCACGGCGTCGAACTCGGGAGGCGGAGGCGTCATCCCCGCACGGCGCCCGGTGACGCGCTCGCACACGCGGTCGAGATGCTCGGGCAGACTGCGGCTACGCCGCTTCGTCTGAGCCTCACCCTCCGGCGTCTCCGCGCCGGGCAGGCGAACGCCGACCGCGCGGCGCCACGCCTCGAACGCGTCGAGTATGTCGTTCTCGCAGAAGTCAATCTGCACCGGACGGCGACGCGCACCTTTCGCGTAGTACCTGACGAAACAGGTGTCGATGCCCTGGCACGCGATCTTGAACGGGATGCCCTGCTCAGCCCAGCGGCAGACGCGCTCGAACGATGGTCCGACGATTCTGATCAGGTGGCCGTCGTTCTTCCGGCAAAGGTAGGCTTCGATTTCGCGGCAGTACTCGTGTGGGGTCACCTTGGTCTGTTTCGTTCCCACACCATTCTCAGTCCCTGCAGCGTCAGATCGGGATCGACGTGCTCGATGAGGTCCACTTCAGGCGCGATGACGCTCGCGAGGCCGCCCGTGGCAATGCACACGGCATTCTCACCAAGCTCACCGCGCATGCGCCGCACGAGGCCGTCGACGAGTCCAACGTAGCCGTAATACAACCCCGACTCGATCGCGTTCACCGTCGTCCGGCCGATCACCTCGCACGGCTTCTTCATGTCGACGCGCGGCAGCCGCGCCGCCCGCTGAAAGAGCGCGTCGGCTGAAATCTGCATGCCGGGGGTGATGATGCCGCCCAGATACTCCCCCTTTGCCGAGATCGCATCGAAGGTGGTGGCCGTCCCGAAGTCGACCACGATCATCGGCGCCCGACGCTCGCGTCCGTACAGACGATACGCGGCAACGCCGTTGAGGATGCGGTCGGCGCCAACCTCGGCCGGGTTCTTATACAGGATCGGCATGCCGGTGTCGACGCTGCTGTCCACATTCAACGGCCGCAGACCGAAGTACCGCTGCGCCATGGTCATGAACGTGCTCGTCAGCGGCGGCACGACCGAACCCATGACGATGCCAGTCACGTTGTTGGCGTCGATCGCGCGATGCTCGAAGAGCTGCGCGACCCAGATGCCAATCTCGTCGGACGTCCGCTCGCGCAGCGTGGCCAGCCGCCAGCTCTCGATGAGCCGCTCGCCGTCGAACACGCCGAGGACGATGTTCGTATTGCCGACGTCAATGGCTAGAAGCATGTTGGACCTTGGACTCTGGACTCTGGACTCTGGACTCACTCAGAGCCAGCGCACTTCTCCTGCGACTATCCGTTCGATTTTTTCGCCCACCCGCACGAGCAGCGCACCGTCCCGATCGATGTCCTGGGCGCGCCCGCGAAGAACCCCTGCCGGCGAGTCCCACTCGACATGGGACCCGGGTAGAGACGCCGCGAGCCGCCGCCAGGCGCTCAGAATAGCATCGAACCTTCCGGCACGCAGATCGGCATACCGCTCACCCATCGCGGCGAGAATTTCGGCGAGCACCAACGCGCGATCGGCCGGCCGCGACGTCTCCGCTTCGATCGACGTCGCACGCGATGCGAGATCGGGCGGATACGCGGCCGGCTGCAGATTGACGCCGAACCCGATCACGACGAACTGGAGCGCGGCGCCCTGCACCGCCGCTTCCGCCAGAATTCCCGCGAGCTTGCGTCCGCCAATCAACACGTCGTTCGGCCACTTGATCTCGGCCGGCAATCCGGTGACGGTTCGCACCGCTTCGGCAATCGCGACTCCGCTCGCAAGCGTGAGCAGCGAAGCCGGGTTCGCGCCCGCCATCCCCGTCGAGGGGCGCACGATCACCGAGACGTACAGCCCGGCGCCGGGCGGCGACAACCAGACGCGCCCGTGACGCCCGCGTCCCGCCGTCTGCGCCTCTGCCACAACGGTTGTGCCTTCGTCCGCACCCGACTCCGCGAGGCGCGCGGCCACGTCATTCGTCGATGCCGTCGACTCGAGCCAGTGGATGCGCCGCCCCATGACGCCCGCGCGCTCCGCCACAAAGGCCATCGCATGCGCGACGTCCCCCGGCAGTTGCGGCGAGGCGTGCGGATTGTCAGACAGGCTCGATGTCAAAGCTGATGTCGGCTGCAGGGGCCGAGTGGGTAAGCGCGCCGACCGAAACGAAGTCGGCGCCGGTCGAGGCGAGCTCGAGGATACGCGCGAGCGTCACACCGCCGGAAATCTCCGTCTTTGCGCGGCCGCGGCTGCGCCGCACCGCCTCGCGAATATCCTCGATCGCCATGTTGTCGAGCAGCAGGATGTCGGCGCCGGCGTCGAGCGCCTGATTCACCTGATCGAGCGTCTCCACCTCGACTTCGATGACGTCTTTCGAGCCGAACGCGCGCAGCTTCGCAACGGTCTTCGCAATGCCGCCGCCGAGATGGATATGGTTGTCCTTGATCATCACGCCATCGTTGAGCGACATCCGATGGTTCGTCGCGCCGCCGGCGCGCACGGCGTACTTCTCGAGCGCCCGCAGCGTCGGGGTGGTTTTTCGCGTATCGAGAATCGTAATGGCGCCGCCGCTCGCGGTGACGAACCGGCGGGCCAGTGTGGCGATGCCAGACAGGTGCTGGAGGACATTCAGCGCGGTCCGCTCACCCGAGAGCAGCGCGCGTGCGCTGCCGGTGATATGGCCGATCGCCACGCCGGCTGCGCACTCGTCGCCGTCGCGGAACTGCCAGGTCGCGTCCACAGCCGTGTCGAGCTGCGAGAAGGCCTCGAGCGCCACGTCGAGACCGGCGACCGTGCACGCGGATTTCGCCACGAAGGTGCCGCGCGCGCGATCGTGCTGACCGAAGATCGCGTTCGTCGTGATGTCGCCCCCGGCGAGATCCTCGGCGAGCGCGCGCCGCACGAGATCGCGATAAGCGCCGGCGTCAAGCCGCTGGAACTGCGCCAAACTCAACCTCGACCGACAACTCAGCAGCGGTCTTCCGCTCGATCGTGTCGATGCGCATCGCGCCGCGCAAGTCCGCCTCGACGGCGTCGAGAAGCGCCAGCCGCGCATCGGTGTCTGCGATGACGGCGCGGACAATCGGCACTTTCAACGGCTGCTTGGCCTCGGACCGCCGCTTGCGAACCTCGCCGAGCACGTCGCGCGCATAGCTCCACTTCTGGCGATCCTCGTCCGTGAGGCCGCGCATCACCGGCGCCAGCTCCGCCTCGTCCGGCCACGCCGCGCGATGCACCGATCCGTCTTTCCACCACGACCAGGCTTCCTCGGTCGCGAACGGAATATAGGGCGCGAACAGCCGCAAGTACACCGACAGGGCCGCCATCAGCGCGCTGTTGGCCGAGCCGGCCCCCTCAGGTCCCTGGTCGCCGTACCGCCGCCCTTTGACGAACTCGAGATAGTCGTCACAGAATCCCCAGAACTCGCGCTCGACAAGATCGAGCGCGCGCCCGTACTCGTATTCGTCGAGCACCTGCGTCACCTCACGGGCCAGATCGGCGAGGTTGCCGAGCATCGCGCGATCGACGGCGGCGGTGACGGGCCCCGCCGGTGCCGAGTTGGCCAGGATGAACTTCGACGCGTTCAGCACCTTGATCGCGAGACGCCGCCCCACTTTCATCTGCCCTGCGTCGAACATCGTGTCGACGCCCGGTCCGCCTTTCGCGGCCCAGTACCGCACGCCGTCAGAGCCGTGCTCCTCGAGCAGCGCAAACGGCGTCACGACGTTGCCTTTCGATTTCGACATTTTCTTGCGATCGGGATCGGTCACAAATCCCGAGATGGCCGCATGCAGCCACGGCAGGCTGTCGTGCTCGAGGTGCGCGCGCAGCACGCTGGAGAACAGCCACGTGCGGATGATGTCGTGCGCCTGCGGGCGCAAGTCCATCGGAAAGACGCGCCTGAAGAGCTCGGGATCCTCGCTCCAGCCGCTGGCGATCTGCGGCGTCATCGACGAGGTTGCCCACGTGTCCATGATGTCGGGATCGCCGGCGAACCCGTTCGGCTGGCCGCGCTGATCGGCGCGATAGGCATCCGGCACATCCGTCGAGGGATCGATCGGCAGCCGCGATTCGTCCGGCACGATCGGACGCGCGTAATCGATGATGCCGCCCTTGTCGATCGGGTACCACAGCGGGAAGGGGACGCCGAAAAACCGCTGGCGACTGACGCACCAGTCGCCATTCAGCCCGTTCACCCAGTTTTCGAAGCGCACCCGCATGTAGTCGGGATGCCACTTCATCTCGCGGCCGCGCTGAATCAGCGCCGATCGAAAATCCATCGTCTTGATGAACCACTGACGGCTGGTGACGATCTCGAGCGGCCGGTCCCCTTTTTCGTAGAACTTGACGTTGTGCACGATCGGCCGCGGCTCGCCGATCATCGATCCGCTCTCGCGCAGCAGCTCGACCACTCTGGTGCGGGCCTTGTTGATCGACTGGCCCGCGAGCTGGTCCTGCGCCACTTGCGCGGCCGCAGCGTCCTGCGACTCCCATCCTGTCTCGCCCCAGGTGATCGGGCGCAGCGTGCCGTTCGGCTGTATCACGGCGCGAACCGGCAGCGACAGCTCGCGCCACCACGTGACGTCGGTGATGTCGCCGAACGTGCAGATCATCGCGATGCCGCTGCCCTTTACAGGATCGGCAAGCTCGTGCGCGCGCACGGGCACCCGCGCGCGGAACAACGGCGTCAGGACTTCTTTTCCGAAGAGCGGCTTGTACCGTTCGTCGTCGGGATGCGCCACGAGCGCGACGCATGCGGGAAGCAGCTCGGGGCGCGTGGTTTCGATCTCAACGGCCCCGCCGTCCGGGCGATCGAATCGCAGCCGGTGATAGGCGCCTTCGCGCTCGCGATCCTCGAGCTCGGCCTGCGCGACCGCCGTACGGAAATCCACATCCCATAACGTCGGCGCCTCGAGCTGATAGGCCAGGTTCTTTTTCAGCAGGCGCACAAACCCGAGCTGCGACACGCGCTGCGACCGCTTGTCGATCGTGGCGTAGGTCATCGCCCAGTCGACCGACAGGCCGAGATAGCGCCACAGGTGCTCGAAGGCCCGCTCGTCGTCCTTCGTCAGCCGCAGGCAGAGCTCGACAAAGTTCGGCCGCGAAATCGAGATGGGCTGCTTCGGAGGCTCGGGCGGCGGCTGAAAACTCGAATCGTACGGCAGCGACGGATCGCAGCGCACACCGAAGTAATTCTGCACGCGGCGCTCGGTGGGCAGCCCGTTGTCGTCCCATCCCATCGGATAGAACACTTCGCGGCCGCGCATCCGCTGAAAGCGCGCGATGACGTCAGTGTGGGTATACGAAAACACGTGCCCGATGTGCAGCGACCCGCTGACGGTCGGCGGCGGCGTGTCGATGGCGAACACCTGATCGCGCGGCTTCGTGCGATCGAACGCGAACGTGCCGTGTGCGTCCCATTGCTGCTGCCATTTCGTCTCGAGTCCTTCGAGCGCCGGCTTGTCGGGCACGCGCGGCTTTACAGTCTGCTCCATTGCGGACAATGGTACAACATCGGTCGCGCAGGTCGCGTAGGTCACGTGGGTCGCGTAGGAAAGACGGCACGCCATGTGCACTCGCGGCGCGGCTATGAGACATCACACTTTGGTTGCGTGGCAACGAGCGGATGATTTGTTTATCTCACTACACAAGCTGGCTAAGGAATCGTTCCCATCCGATGAACGCTACGAGTTGAGCAGCCAACTCCGTCGAGCCGCTTACTCCGTTGCCGCCAACATCGTGGAAGGCGTTGCGCGGCAACACGATCGGGAGCGGCTGCAGTTCCTGAATATCTCATGGGGATCGTTAGCGGAGGTGGGCTATTGCCTGCACGTAGCGCGAAGGCTGGGTTACATCACGAGCGCAGCGTACGAAAAGTTAGAGCTGGAGGTGAGGCGAGTCGGAGCGCCCTTAAGTGGATTGATCAAGGACGCGAAACGAAGCTGAGCGACGGGGACTCTTTACCCGTAGGTCCGTGTATTACCCACGCGACCTACGATCCCCACGTCGCCTACGCGACCCTACGACCCCGTCCGTATCCGCTCGATTTCCTCTTGTACGAGGCGCTCCGCCGTCTGCGACACGACGTCGGCGACCGTTTCGCGGACGACGCGGTCGGTCATGCGTTGGATGACGCGGGACACGATTTCCTCGATCACTTCGTCGGTGATGACGGGCGCCGCGGGTGCGGGGCGCGCCGCGGCCTCGGCTTTCGCCGCCGACAAGTTCGCAAATGGATTCTTCGCCGGCGCAGCAGCGCTAGGTGCGCTGGGTGCGCTGGGTGCGTAAGGTGCACTGGGTGCGTAAGGTGCGACAGGTGCGTGAGGTGCGATGGGCGCGACCGGTGGTCGAGCGGCGACGGCAGATGACACCGGCTTTGCGGCCACTGCGGCGACCGCAGACGGCGCGGCGAACACCGGTTTCGGGGCCGGCGCGACACGTGGCGCAACCGGGGCCGCGACAACCGGCCTCTCCACGGGCGGCGGAGCCTGTCTCGCCGAAGCCGGAGGCGAAGGCGGAGCGACCGGCTCGGGCTCAACGTCCGGGGCCACGTGCGCCTGCACCGGCCAGTCCATCTCCTCCGCGGGCGGCGCGCCGGGTTGCAGATTCGAGAAGGCCGCATCGAGCTGATCGAAATAGTCATCGAGCGACACGGGCTGCTGCGTGCCCTCGCCTGCCGGCTGCGGATTGCCCATCGGCGGCTGCATCGACTGCGGGGCCCCCGCTTCGTGCGACGCGTAGGCGCCGTCCTCGTCCGGCCGCTTTTTCCCGAGAAGCTCTTTCACGCGATTAATCACCATTTGAGGCTCGAATGGTTTCGCAAGCACGTCGCTCGAGCCCGCCGCCGTGGCGCGGGCCTGATCGATCGGCTCGAATGCGCCGGTCAGCAGGACCACGGGAATGTGGGCGAGCTTCGGGCGGCTTTTTACGTACGCGGCGACTTCGTACCCGTCGCGCTTGGGCATGTCGACGTCGGCCAGGATGATGTCGGGCGGATCGGTTTCGAGCCGATCGATCGCCATCTGCCCGTCCCCGACGGTCGTCACTTCCACATCTTCGTCGGCGAACGTCAGCTCGATGACACGCTGAATCGTCACACTGTCGTCGGCTAAGAGAAGCTTATGTGCCATCCACGTTCAAAGCAGTCGATGTTTTTATCGGCCGGAGGCGCCCGCAGCCTTAACGCCGCGATCGGGAGTGCCCGGATCGCCTGTGCCAAGACGCGCAGTAATGAAATCGATGATCTCCTGCATGGATGTGCCAGGGCGGAACACAGCCGCAACGCCCATCGCCTTCAGGCCAGGCAGATCGGCGTCGGGGATGATGCCGCCGAGCACGACGAGGACGTCGTTCAGCCCTTTTTCGCGAAGCAGGTCCATCAGCCTCGGACAAATCGAGTTGTGCGCGCCGGACAGGATGGACAGGCCGATGACATCGGCATCCTCCTGCAGCGCCGCCGCGACGATCTGCTCGGGTGTTTGCCGGAGGCCGGTATAGATCACCTCCATGCCCGCGTCCCGCAACGCGCGCGCGATCACTTTGGCGCCCCGGTCGTGCCCGTCGAGGCCCGGCTTGGCGATGACAACTCTGATGCGTTTACCGTTCACGGTTCACCGTTTACCGTTTTTCCCCACGCGACCTACGCGACCCACGAACCCTACGCGACCTTAGATTATCGCCTGTTCCTGGTATTCCCCCCACACATCTCTCAGCGCGTCACACATCTCCCCCACCGTGGCATACGCGCGCACCGCATCGAGGAGCGGCGGCATCGTGTTCTCCGTTCCGGCCGCGACCGCGCGCAGCCGATCGAGCGCGCGCGCGACGGCCTCCGCGTCGCGGGTCCGCCGAAGGCGGTCGACTTTCACGAGCTGCTGCCCGGCGGCGGTCTCGTCGATCCGCAGAATCGGCACGCCCGCGTCTCCCTCGGACGCACACGCGTTCACGCCGACGATCAGTTGCTGTTTCCGCTCAACGGCCTGCTGGAACGTGTAGGCGCTTTCGGCGATCTCACGCTGCGGATATCCGCGCTCGATCGCGGCGATCATGCCGCCCATCCCGTCGATCGTGCGGAAGTACTGTTCCGTTTCCGCTTCCAGATCGCGCGTCAGCCGCTCGACGAAATACGATCCGCCGAACGGATCGACGGCGCGCGTCACTCCGCTTTCGTGCGCCAGGATCTGCTGCGTTCTCAGCGCCAGCGTCGCCGCCTCGGCGGTCGGCAGCGCGAGCGCTTCGTCGAGCGAGTTCGTGTGCAGCGAGTTGGCGCCGCCGAGCACCGCGGACAGCGCCTGCAGCGCCGTGCGCATCACGTTGTTCATCGGCTGCTGCGCCGTCAGCGAGACCCCTGCGGTCTGGGCATGAAAACGCAGCTTCAGCGAACGCTCGTCCTTCGCGCCGAACCGCTCGCGCATGACGCGCGCCCAGATGCGGCGCGCCGCGCGGTACTTCGCGATCTCTTCGAAGAAGTCGCTGTGCGCGTTGAAGAAGAACGACATCCGCGGGACGAACCGATCCACATCGAGCCCCGCGTCGACCCCGGCTTGGACGTACTCGATGCCGTCGCGCAGCGTGAACGCGAGCTCCTGCGACGCGGTCGCCCCCGCCTCGCGGATGTGATAGCCGCTCACCGAGATCGTGTTCCAGCGCGGCACGCGCGCGGCGCAGAACGCGAAGATGTCGGTAATGAGCCGCATCGACGGCCGCGGCGGATAGATGTATTCCTTCTGCGCGATGAATTCCTTGAGGATGTCGTTCTGGAGCGTGCCCGAAATCGCCGTCCAGTCGACCGACTGCCGCTCGGCGAGCACGAGGTACATCGCAAAGATCATCGGCGCCGGCGCGTTGATCGTCATCGACGTTGTGACGCCGTCAAGCGCGATGCCGTCGAAGAGGGCTTCCATGTCGGCGAGCGACGTCACGTTGACGCCGCACTTCCCCGTTTCGCCGAGCGACAGCGGATGGTCCGGGTCGCGTCCCATCAGCGTCGGCAAATCGAACGCGACGCTCAACCCCGTGGCGCCCGCGGCGAGCAGCTCGCGATAGCGCCGGTTCGTATCTTCCGGCGTCCCGAACCCGGCAAACTGCCGCATCGTCCAGAGCTTGCCGCGATAGCCGGTCGGATGGATGCCGCGCGTGTACGGATAGGCGCCCGGGTCGCCGAGCTCGCGCGCGTAGTCGAAGTGCGGAGTGCTGTCGGGCGTGTAGAGCCGCTCGATGGGGCGCGCTGAGATGGTCTGGAATGTGGTGCGCTGGTGGGGCGCTTTCATGGGGCTGAACACGACAACAGCCCGCCGCACGAGTGTGCGACGGGCTGCTGAAGACTTGCTACTTGCGAATCACCGTAGATTTAGCCATGTATTTGAGCACCTCCCGGCCGCGGCCTGATAACTTGCGCGCCCTTCCATTCGTCTCGCCGTAGCGGTTTTTCCGCGTAGGCGGACGGAACTCCTAAGGCAATGGCTTAGCGGCCTTTTCACACGCTCTCTGTTGGAATGGAGCGGTTTTTTTATTGTACACGAACAGGGCTTAGAACGACTTTGTCACATCGCACAACTGCCGCGAGACACCAGCTCGCGTGCGACCCCGGGAGTCAGTCTGCAAAACGCGCCGGCGGCCGTGTGGTTGCTGAGCGCGGGGACCCCCCATCCCCACGCCGAGTCAGGCCTTCGCCGCGTTTTTCTACCTTCATCCGAATTCGCGTGTCTACGGGATCGCACTGCGAGCTGGTGTCTCGCGGCAGCGGCGGGGTGGACTCAAACGCTTTACGTCTACGCCCTTCGACAGGGACTTCACTTTTTATTTGGAAACTTGACTGTCGACTTTCGACTGTGGACTCTCGACTGTCGACTCTGAGCGCAGCTCAGTGGGTCATCGCATGGAGCAGCACGTCGACGCCGAGCGCGTAGCCGTTGGGCGAGAACTGAAAGAAGAAGCCCGGGTCTTCCCCTTCGCGCTCCCACGAGTCGGCGACGTCGGTGTTGTGCGTCATCAGCACCATGATGCGGCCGTGAGAATCGCGAATCGCGCGAAGGTGTGCCTCTTCGCTGTCGGGGCCGCGCTCCGACGTCACGCGCCCCTGGAAGCTGCGCCAGAACTGGATGTTCGTAATCTGCGGAATCGCCGTCACCGGGTACAGCGTCCGAAGGAGCGGATCGTCCAGTGTCACGTCCTTGATTGGGAATTCGGACGGCGGCAGCACGCGGCCGATTTCGCTCGACCACTGCTCCCACGCCGCCGTTCCCCAGAAGTCGTCGACCCACAAGAACCCACCCTTCAGCAGGTAGCCCCGCAGGCCGAGCACCTCGGCGGGCTTCAACCCGATGGTGCCCGCGTCCGACGCAACGGTGTACGGGCAATTGAACAGCTGCGGATCGGTCGCGCGAACGACCCAGGTGTTCGGCTCCTTGTGCGAGTCGCGGCTGATGGGTGTCTTGGTGAGCTCGGAGAGGCGCGTCATGAGGTTGCGCTCGGAAAACGGATAGTCGGTCTGCCATCCGACTCCCATATCCTCGATGACGACCCGCGTGTATTCGAGCCGGCACACCGTGAAGTCGCCGTCGGGCATGCGCTCGGGCGCATAGCGCGCCGCGAACGATCCTTCTCGATAACGGCGGAACTGCGCGTCGGCGGCGACCACACAGGCGAGCACGAATCCCGCGACGAGAATAATCTTCCCGCCCCTCATGGGGTCACTCGGAACGCCACGAACGTGGAACCCTGCTCGCCGCCATCCTTCGCGATCACCTCGATGAGGAACTCTCCGGGCGGCAGCGGAGACAGCGGGACGTCGATGTGACTCAGCGACCCGAACCCCGCTGGGGTGACCGGCAGCACCGACATTTCTCCGCCGTCTCTGTTCAGCATGCGCGCGGTCAGCACCGGCGTGCCGCCGGCGCTTTGCGCCCCGACGCGGACGAGCAATCGATCGGTGCGGCGGAATTCACGTTCGATGACCGGCATCGCCTTGGCATCCGCCACGAGCGACTGCCACTCGGGCAGCGTCCGCCCGCGGAATACTTCCGGCGTGCTCACCGTCAGACCCAGGCCGAGGCTCGGCACATTGATCTTGCGGATCTCGCGATCGAGCACTTCGGCGCTCGCGTCCTCGGCCGCAATCTCGAGCTCGATCGGTCCCGGCGGCACGTCGAACTCGACACGTCCGGGGGCGATCCCTTTCCGGCGGAAATGCAGCTCAGAGTTGGCGCCGCCTGCGAGCAGCGACACTGCCGTCGCCCTCTCTCCTCGCACGCCGGGCAGCACCGGCGCCGGATTCCACACGAAGCTGATCTTGGTTTTCCCGTTCGCACCGGGAGACATGCCAATCCAGCTGCGAATCAGGTTGCGCCGCTGCTGCGCCGTAGCGGCGAGCGTGCCCAGCGCTTCGGCGACGGCCGGCGGCGGGCCTGCCTTCTTCGGCGCAAGCGAGCGCTCGGCTTCAGCCGGACTCATCGCCAGATAGCCGGGGCGCGCGCGCACCTGAAGGCCTGGACGCGTCAGGCGCACGTTAATCTTGTGGAACTTGCCGTCGGTCTGCACCGCGGACGTGTACCCGATGAGGTAGTACGCGCTCGTATCGCGCACGATTTGCCTCAGCCCCCGGTCCATGTCGTTGGTGTTCAGGATGGCCTTCCCGTCTGTCTCATCCGCGAGGATGCGCAGGGTGTCCATCGTGTTGTCGAGCATCTTGGTGTTGTTCGTCAGGCTCACCGCCGCCTGCCCTGCCGTGCTCAGGTCGAATTCGAACGGCGCGAGGCCGCGCGGGTCGACAGGATAGATCGCGACGTTGTACCGGTTCGCCAGGTCGATGACCATCTTCAGGTCCGACATCATGTCAGCCTGCATGAAGAAATCCTGCGAATCCATCCGCCGCTGCATCGCCGAGTTTTCGCCGCCAACGGCGTCGGGGCGCGGCCGCGGCTGATTCCCACACGCCGCACCGTTGCACGTCGCGATCTGGTCGTTCATCTGCACGGGCAGCGTGTTCGTGTACCCCTCGCTGATGAGCACGATGGCCTTGCGTCCTTCGCGCAGCCCGCCGAGGCGGATGATCAAGCCCTTGATCGCCGTCAGCGAGACCTGATTGCGAATGCGCTCGGCCTCAATCGTCGGCACGTAGTGAACGTAGCGCTCTTCGAAGGCGTTGCGCGGCGTGTAGTCGTACTTCCGGCCGGTGAACTCGCGGATGGCTCCGGCAAGCTGCCTGCGGTTCCGCGCCAGCAGCACGTCGGTAATCGACCACAGCGGATACATGATGCCCGCCATGTCTTTCGCGTTCAGCTGCCCTTCGACGAACCGCGCGATATGCTCCCGCGCGCGCATGCTGTTCTCGAGCCGCACGTGGTAGTCGTCCAGAAAAAACGCGAACAGACGCACGTCGTCGCGCGCCGCCTCAACCTGTTCATCGACGATGTTCCGGATTTCGCGCGGCGGATCGCTGCCCACGCCGGCATCATCGCTCACGTTGATCAGCTTGAAGGTCTGGATCGATTGCGGCTTCCCATCTTCCGTGACCTCGAAGTCTTCCTGCTTCAGATCGTGGACAAGATTGCCCTGACGATCGCTCACGATGACATCGACGCGGACGAAGTTGATGTCGCTGCGGAAGACCGGGGTCTGGGCTTGATCGGCGGGGGCGCTGGCCGGGGGCGGCTCGGCCGGCGGCTTGTCCTGCGCTTTCACCCCGAGCGCCAGCGGTGCCGCAAGCACGGCAGCGAGCACGCAATAGGCGAGGCGAAGACGCCCCTTGGTCATGACCTTCGAATGATAACATTCTCGCGCCGTGGAAAAAGCCGGAACTCCGCCGCCGCTGACCCGCCTGACCGAGGACGAAACGCTCTTTCAGGCGAGCGTCCGGGAGTTTGCCGCACGGGAAATGAGGCCGCTGGTCCGCGAAATGGACCACGAAGCCAAAATGCCCCGCAGCCTCATCGACAGTCTGTTCGAGCTGGGACTGATGGGGATCGAGATTCCCGACGCGCACGGCGGCGCGGGCGGCACCTTCTTTCATGCGGTCCTGGGCGTCGAGGCGCTGTCCGCGGTCGATCCGTCGGTCGGCGTCCTGGTCGACGTGCAGAACACGCTGGTCATCAACGCGCTACTGCGCTGGGGCTCAGAAGCGCAGCAGGCGCAATACCTGCCGATGCTCGCGTCGCGAACCGTCGGCGCGTACGCGTTGTCTGAGGCCGGCTCGGGGAGCGACGCCTTCGCGCTCACCACGCGAGCCGTGGAGTCGGGTGGCGATTTCCTGCTGACCGGCCGCAAGCTGTGGATCACCAACGCGAACGAAGCCGACCTGTTCATCGTGTTCGCCACCGTGAATCCTGACGCCGGCTATCGCGGCATCACCGCGTTTCTCGTCGACCGCGGCTTCGCCGGATTCTCGGTCGGGAAAAAGGAAGACAAGCTCGGCATTCGCGCGAGCAGCACGTGCGAGCTGCTGCTCGAAGACTGCCGCGTGCCGCGCGCCAACGTGCTCGGCGAGGTCGGCCGCGGCTACAAGGTCGCGATTGAAACGCTGAACGAAGGGCGCATCGGCATCGGGGCCCAGATGATCGGCCTGGCGCAGGGCGCGCTCGACCACGCCATCGCCTATACGAAGGAGCGCACACAGTTCGGCAAGGCGATCAGCGACTTCCAGGGGGTGCAGTTCCAGCTCGCGCACGCGGCGACCGAGCTGGAGGCGGCGCGGCTGCTCGTCTACAACGCCGCGCGGATACGTGACGCCGGCGAGCCGTTTCTGACGGCCGCCGCGATGTGCAAGCTGTTTTCCGCCAACGCCGCCGAGCACATCACCTCGCTCGCGGTCCAGCTCTTCGGGGGATACGGCTACGTGAAGGACTACCCGGTCGAAAAACTCTATCGCGACGCGAAGATCGGTCAGATCTATGAAGGCACCTCGAACTTACAGCTGCAGACAATCGCGAAACAGATACTGGGGTGAGCGGTTGGTGGTTGGGCCATTCCTCACAAGTACAACCACGAAGACACGAAGAGCGCGAAGACGCGACGACGGACATTCCAACACGGAGATGAGATGAAGCGGCTGGCTGCTACCTAACGTGGTAGCTTGCGC
>CAYHHH010000051.1:0-10515 GCA_964356125.1 uncultured Bifidobacteriaceae bacterium
AGGCGCGCGATCTGATGCGGCTGATCGCCGAGGGCACCTACATCTGCGGCGACCCCGGCATGCAGTTCGACACGACCGTGAACGACTGGCACACGTGCTCGAACACGGCGCGCATCAACGCGTCGAACCCGTGCTCCGAGTACATGTTCCTGGACGACTCGGCGTGCAACCTGTCGTCGATCAACCTGATGAAGTTCATCCGGCCCGACGGCGAGTTCGACATCGAGGCGTACAAGCACGCGTGCCGCGTGATGATTACCGCGCAGGAGATTCTCGTCGACAACTCGAGCTATCCGACGCCGGCGATTGCGAAGAACAGCCACGCCTACCGGCCGCTCGGCCTCGGCTATGCGAACCTGGGCGCGCTGCTCATGTCGCGTGGCCTGCCGTACGACAGCGACGGCGGCCGCGCTTACGCGGGCGCGCTGACGGCCATCATGACCGGCGAGGGGTACGCGCAGTCGTCGAGGATCGCGCGCGACCAGGGCGGCCCGTTCTCGGGCTACCAGCAGAACCGCGAGCCGTTCCTGCGGGTGATGCGCAAGCATCGCGACGCGGTGAAGGGGATCAACCAGAAGAACGTGCCGGCCGAGCTCTACAACGCCGCGAAGCAGGCGTGGGACGAGGCCGTGCGCATGGGCGAGCTCTATGGATATCGGAACGCGCAGGCCACCGTGCTCGCGCCGACCGGCACCATCGGCTTCATGATGGACTGCGACACGACGGGCGTGGAGCCGGACATCGCGCTCGTGAAGTACAAGAAGCTCGTCGGCGGCGGCATGATGAAGATTGTCAACCAGACCGTGCCGATGGCGCTGGCGAAGCTCGGCTACACCGAGCAGGAGATCAAGGCGATCGTCGACTACATCGATCAGAACGAGACGATCGAAGGTGCGCCGATGCTGAAGGACGAGCATCTGCCGGTGTTCGACTGCGCGTTCAAGGCGCGCAAGGGCGAGCGGTCGATTCACTATCTCGGCCACATCCGCATGATGGGGGCGACGCAGCCGTTCATCTCCGGCGCCATCTCGAAGACCGTGAACGTGCCGAAGGATGCCACCGTCGAAGACATCATGGAGGCCTACATCGAGTCGTGGCGGCTGGGCGCGAAGGCCGTGTCGATTTACCGCGACGGCAGCAAGCGCACGCAGCCGCTGAACACGTCGAAGGACAAGGCGCAGGCCGAGGTCGAGAAGGTGGTGGCGAGCATGGGTCAGCCCGTGCGCAAGCGGCTGCCCGACGAGCGGCATTCGATCACTCATAAGTTCGACATCGCGGGGCACGAGGGCTACATCACGGTCGGCCTCTTCGAGGACGGCCAGCCGGGCGAGCTGTTCCTCGTGATGGCGAAGGAAGGCTCGACGATCTCGGGCTTTGCCGATGCGTTCGCGCAGGCGATTTCGTATGCGCTGCAGTACGGCGTGCCGCTGCAGGTGCTCGTGGACAAGTTCAGCCACGCGCGCTTCGAGCCGTCGGGCATGACGAAGAACCCGGACGTCCGCTTCGCGAAATCGATCGTCGACTACATCTTCCGCTGGCTCGCGACGAAGTTCCTCTCGAACGACGCGCAGTACCACGCGGGGGTGAACAACAGGGAAGAGCGCAAGGACGAGTCCAGAGTCGAGAGTCCAAAGTCTGAGTCGTCTGCTTCGGCAACCTCGTCGGTGGCACAGCCCTTCAGGGCTGTCCACTCCGAGGCGCCCAGGAAAGCTGCACCCCCCGCCACGCTTTATGCGGCCGCGCCGATCCAGAACCAGGAAGACGCGCCTCCGTGCAGCATGTGCGGGTCGATCATGGTGCGGAGCGGCAGTTGCTATAAGTGCGCGAACTGCGGATCGACGAGTGGGTGTGCGTAGGTAAGAGACACGGGCGCTTTGTCGTCTCAACGCCCTTTGACAAGCTCAGGGCAGGCAGAGACGAACTTGGGTTGGATAGGACGGGGGCCGACGCGTAAGCGTCGGCCCATTTTCACTGAAGGCAGATGTTGAAACTCCGACCTTATTACTCCGCGAAGCTCGGACAGGCGTTTCTCGGTGATGCGCTTGATATAGTTTCACGCCAGGGAGATAGCAATTAGACTCGATCGCGGGGAAATCTAGTTTTTCAGCGAAGTATCGTGCTCTGGTTAGCCCTCCGATACGAATAGCCGACCTGAAGGTCGGCACTACGATGGTCAAGGCCCGGCTGAAGCCGGACACTACGTACTGAAAAGGAATTTCTTCTAACCTTTTGATCTCCTGTTCGTTTTGTGTTTCGGGGCAGCTCTGCGATGTGACAAAGTCGCGGCGGGGCGTCAGCGGTATATACTCCAAAAAAAATAACAGGGAGGCTTTCGTGAAATCACTGACGCCCACGTTGATCATGCTGGCCGTAGCTTTGAGCGCTGCGCCCGCCTTGGCGCAGGCACCGGCCCCTGCCGCCCCGGCATCGCCACCTGCTCGTGCCCCGCAGACGAATTGGTGGTCTCAGGCTGGCACCGAAACCGGCCCGGCACGCACGGTCTGGGCGGCGCAGAAGACGCCGGAAACGCCCTATACCGGAGTCAACAAGCCGATCTGGCATATCGCCGACATTCTCAAGTCGCATCGGGGACAGGCGCGCTGGGAGGAGAAAGTGATTCTGACGCGCGACTTCGACGGTCGGTACGTCCAGATGGCGCCCGGCGACAAGGCGAAGTGCATGTTCTACGCAGACGACCGCGTCTTCGGTTGGGTCTACAGCGGCGCTGTGAAGATGACCATCGACGGCCAGGAGCCGAAAGTCCTGCCCAAGGGCTGGGCGTTCAACGTGGCGCCGCGCCTGTCCTACTGCATGGAGACGGTCGGCACCGAGCCAGTCGTGTATTACCGCACCACGCCCGCCGGGCAGGTGCCGTCGTATCCGGAAAGCGAAACGCCGACGCCCATTCCCGGCTACACGTACATCAAGACCAGGATCACCTCGACCGGCGGCTACGACTCATTCAACGTGCCGTTCTTCAACGTCACCGAATATGGCGATTCGACGCGCACGGGTGAGCGCTTTCTCTATGACGGCCACACGTCCTCGAACTTGAACATCGGGACGCCGCTGAAGGAACTGCCGCCCTCCACCAACTGGGGCCACTGGCACGCCAACATGGTGGAGCTCTGGGTCAACGTGTACGGCAACGTCTGCGCGCTGATCTCCGGCGTCGGGGTCGTCCACGGCGAGCTCGGCGACGTGATCAACGCCAATGAAG
The DNA here is from genome assembly GCA_964356125.1 of uncultured Bifidobacteriaceae bacterium. Lineage (GTDB taxonomy): Bacteria > Acidobacteriota > Vicinamibacteria > Vicinamibacterales > JAMQPK01 > JAMQPK01. The sequence continues at coordinate 3,221 of CAYHHH010000051.1, forward strand.
AACGTTGGCACCGTGCCACCAGCTGCCCCAACACCGGCAAAAGCATCCGCATGGCGATGACGCCGCGAAGCAAGGAAGGGCAAGTCCATTATTTCCAGGCCGAACAGCCGGCCGGGAAGTAGCGCCCGCGGTTCCAAGTTCCTGTTCCAGGTTCCCGGTTCGTGGTGGCGCCGGGTTTGAGCGCGCGTTCTTTTTTCTAGAAAAGGATGGCGTACTGGGTCCGCCGCCCACCTCGAACGCGGAACTAGGAACCGGAACCAGGAACCAGCTGTCCCAGCTAGTACCCTCTGCTGGCTCCGCCGCCCCCCGAGCTGCCGCCGCCGAAACTGCTCGAGCCCGACGAGCCGCTCGACGAAGAGGAGCTCGAGTCGATGCGCGGAAGCACCTTTGTGTACTCCCGCGTGAAGCTGCAGAACGCGCACGACTCGACGACGCGCGCGCTGCCGCTGCTGCTGCTGGTAGCGGCGTCGACCACCGTCTCAGTGGACGACTTCGTGCGATTGCGGCACTGCGGGCACTTCGCGAAGCTGCTGACCCATTTCGGGTAACGCAGCGTGAAATGATGCGAGCAGCGCCCGCACTTCCACACATCGTAATCAACGCTCCCGACCCGCTCCTCGGCCTGCTGCCCCTTCTCGATCAGCGCATCGTCTTCCGCTTCCGCGAGGCGGACCATGAGGTTCTGACACGACGGACACCGGCGGCGCCGGTGTCTGCGCCACTTCCGAAATCCGACCAGCGAGCCCAGGCCAAGCGGAATCGCGCCCAGCAGGCCCATTAGTAAAGTGCCGATGCCAGACGAGTCGTTCTCGTACGACTCACTCCCCGCAGATGACAAATCGACCGGCTCGTTGCGGGCCGCGCTCAGAAGCGCACCGACGCCGGCGAGCACCCCCTCGTCGAACTCACCCGACTTGAACTTCGGGACAACGTAGGCATCGAGAATCGCGCCGGTCTTGCCGTCGGGAAGAACGCCCTCCAGTCCATATCCGACCTCGACGCGCACGCGGCGGTCGCCGGTAGACCAGAGCAGCAGCAGCCCGTTGTCTTTGCTCTTCTTGCCGATGCCCCAAAGCTCGAACAGCTTGACCGCTGCTTCTTCGATCGACAGACCATCGAGCGATCCAATCACGACGACAGCCATTTCGCCGCCGGTCGTTCGTTCGAAGTCGCCGATCGTGGAATTGAGCTGCGCGATCGTGTCGGCGCGCAGGATTCCAGACATGTCGGTAACCGAGGATCCGTCGCGGCTGCGCGGATTGGGGATGCTGGTGAGCGGCTCAGCGCCGGTCGTAACGATCAAAAGAGGGATGAGCGCCCCAAGAGCGAGCAAGGTACGTGAACGAATAGGCATTTCGGTGACATCTTAATGCAGGTCGCTAAGAGGCAACGCTGCTTCTGTCCCCGGCGTCACGCGCCTGCTCGCGATCTCTGCGGCCCGCCGCATGCGAGATGAGGGTGGTCGTGCCCACGCCGAGCATCTGCGTAATCGCGAGCACGATGACGGGCGTGCCGCCGCGCCAGCAGAAGATCAAAGAGATCAACTTCCTCCTGCTCGACATTGAACATGCGCTCGCGAAACTGACAGCCGCGTTGAGCGGCGGGTTCACGCCCCCGGGATGTTCGCGGGATGCCCGCCCGCGGCCTGCTCGCCGTGGTCGCCGGTGATGAACATCACCGTCTTCTCCCATTTGCCGCTCTTCTTCAGCGCGTCGCTCGGTGTCCCGGCGCCAGGCGGGCGTTACTGGCGCACGAGCTCGACGCGCCGGTTGCGGGCGCGGCCGGCCAGCGTGTCGTTCGACTCCTTCGGCCGCGAGGGGCCGAAGCCCGCGGTCGTGAGCCGGTCGACGGCGACGCGATGCTGCTTCACCAGCACGGTCTTGACGGCGGCCGCGCGCAGCTTCGACAGATCCAGATTGTACGTGTCGCCGCCGATGTTGTCCGTGTGCCCCTCGATGCTGAGCTTCCAGCCGGCGTTCCTGGCAAGCAGCGCCGCAATCTCACGGATGACGGGCTCCGACTCCGGCTTGATCGTGGCGCTGCCGAAGTCGAAGTAGATGCCGTACACCTCGGCGCGGCCGGACTCCTTCAGCTTCTGCTCCAGGTTCTCGACAGGCTCGCCCCGGCCGCCGCCCTGGTCGGCAGGCGGATACTCGATCTTGACCACGTCGAGCCGGTGTTCGTTGAGCCTGGGAAGCTCCCGGCCGGCTTTCTTCATCAGCGCCTCGAGCCGCGCCTGCAGCTCCGGCGGATAGGTGCCGTAGGTGCGGTAGTGCAGCGTGAGCGGCTGCACCGGGTCGTCGAGGAAGTAGAACTCGGCCTTGTTGTCTCCGAAGACACCCTCGGCCGCGACGGCGTCGAGTTCCAGCCGGTCGCCGTTGACGAGCACGGGGAACTTCATCGGGCCTACGCGCCTCAGCGTGCCGGCAAGCGCGTCCCGGTCCGATCCGCCCCGCACCTGGAACGTGAACTGGGCCTCGCCCGTGCGCGCCAGATCGTCGAGCACCGCCTTGGACGGCCCGAGCGCCGTCCAGCCGGGGTAAGTCTTGTCCTCGTTGCCGTTGAAGAAGTTCCGGTACTTCCGGGCGCTCTTCAGATCCTCACGCAGCACGCCGCGCGCGGAGTTGACCTTGACTCCGCGTCGAGGCTCTGAATGGTAGACGAGATGCACCCGCTCGTCGGTCAACGCGTCCACCTGCTTGATCGACTCGAAGTCGCCCTTGCCGCGCAGGTGGATGGCAGTGACCACCATCAACCCCTCGCGCAGCGGCGCCTTCGATGTCGTCTGCGCCGGCGCCGCCGCGGCAAAGGCCAGGACCGCGGCCAGGCTTGTGAACAGCGGCGTGCACACACATCGGCGCATGGATCCTCTCGAATTGTAGATGACAATGCCGCGGCCGGGGCTATAATCGACGCGGGACAAATTGTCAACCGCCCGAAACTTGTTACGAATGAAAACGATAGCGCCGGTCATCTGCGTGCTGCTGTGTTCAACAGCATTATGGGCGCAGCCGTTCACCACGGACAAGAAGCTCAAGCCCATTCAGCTCAAGCTCAATGAATTCAACCCGCCAAGTGACCCACGAGCCCATGGAAAACTCAGCATTACAGAAGTCACACAGAAAGAACAGACGCTTTTCTTTTTTGTCAAAGGCGTCAGCATTTATTCTCCGGTGTATGTCAGTCTTCAATCCGCCGATGCGGTAAGCAGCGCCATCGACGTGTCGTTGCATAAATTGAGCTGGACAAGAGCAGAGCGGAGTGGAACCACGGATGCCAGTGGTCATTGGGAGGATCAATTCAAGACCGAAAATGATTTTGGCGTCCGCGTGGTTGCCAAGACTCGACCTGCCAGTTACCGCCTGATGGTATGGGTGGGCGATGAACCCAAGAGTGAATTACCACCTGTATTCCGAAGAGCCGACAGCCCAACAGGCGGCAATGTTCTCAAAGAGAATGTGCTGTATATCGTTATTGCAGGGCTTGTCATGCTGGTGCTCGCGTTGTTACTCAAATTCAAGAAGAAGAACATATGAAGATAGTTCATACGTTTCTGATGGCAGCTGTCGTGTTTTGTAATATGCATGCTGTGTTGAATGCACAGGATGGCATATCAGAGATTCGGATACTGGAGCAAGCCAGAATAAACGAACTTCAGAACAGCGGCACTGCGGGCCAGATAAGGGACCTGCAAAAAGGATTGGGAGAATTGTACGGATATTTCGAAAAATTCTTAGCTGCAGCGAACAGCGCTGGTGCTTTGTATGACTCTATGAATGCATTGGATAATAATGAATGTGTTCCAGAACTTTCTGCTGATGCAAGCGCCATGATGCCGAGCAGTTGCTACTATAAGAAAGATGGAAGTGAAGATGAAAGCAGTGGTTGCAGTGATTGTTATGAAAAAGCCAACAGCCGCCTAAACAACGTACGTAAGAACCTGGCACGGATGACGTGCATTAAAATGAATACAAAGAATTATACGGACTCGGCCATTGCCTTTGGCGACAATGTGTCCGGTATTCATGGCGCAATGGGCCTGGCTTGGCAAAATGAACGAAAAGGCATAAAGGCCGCGTACGAAAAATTCAAAAAAACATACGACGGTAAGTATGTCGAAATGATGGAATCCCTGGAAATAGCCCTCAAAGAGATAAACGGGTGTGAAGCACAATTTGGAATGAAGGACTGGTATCAGAAAGCCGGGTTTATCTATTTTGAATTGATGAAAGAAAAGTATAGGAGAACCGACTGATAGTTAGTTGTGCGCAAAGGTTGGCAGCTCCCTAGACCGACGCGGTGGCGCGCACCGCGATCTCAGGCGGAACCGGATGCCGCTCCGCAGGTGCCTGATACCGCGAGCGCTGAGTCATGCCGAACACGTATCCCAGGACCCACCCGACGCCGGCCCCGATGGCAAACGAGATTCCGAGCCCGATGAACAGGCCCAGGCATACGCCGAGGATCAGACCCGTCACCTGGAGCAACTGGAACGACCGTCCCGTGAGGAGCGTTATCAGCCCCGCAGCGATGAGGGCAGCGATGCCGGTGACAATGAAATTGGGACTCTGCGACATGACGAAGAAGAACGCCGCACAGACGATCATCACGCCAAGCGCGGCCATCACCGAGATCTCGAGAAGGCTCGCCATCTGCACTACCGACAGCCATGCGCCGACAAGACAGGCCACGGCCCCGCCAGGAATTGCCCACATGGCGCCGTACGCTCCTGGTGCGTTGATGAACCGATAGGCGCCGGGCACGGCCACGCCCGCCTCGCGCACGGATTTGAAGGAACCACCCTTGCACGCCTCGTCCTCCAACCGAATCCACCCTTCACGCACGCCGCTGGCAAACTCGTCGTCGGAGACGTCAGACAGGATTGCCCCATCGGCGGTGCGCACCTGCCAGACCGTCGGCGCGGGGGCAGCCGGCGTCGATGTCTCAGGGACGGATGGGGCACGCGCAGCGATCGGGTCACTCTCAGCGGTTTCACCGGCGACCGCCTCAATGACCGGCGCGTCCGTGCCGTGCCACGACGAGCGGCAGTGACGGCACTGTCGCGACCGCGGCGTTCGAAGCCGCTCGCCACAACCAGGGCAGTGGCCGCGCGTCGCCACACACGAGGGGCACGCCTCCTTCGTTGTTTCGAGGCCTTTCTTCAGGACGGGAACAAGGGAGCCACCGCAGGTTCCGCACAGACCTGGCATGTCGCACCTCCTGTGACATGGATGCGTGGGGCTGGAACCGGTGGTATCTTACGTCCGGCGACGCCGCCCGTCTACCGGCACTCGGTCCCGCCATCTGATCAACGTGTGGCTTCAGGCACTAAACTCGCCGCCATGACCGAACGCCCTGCGGTGCGTATGCTCGATAGACACCGACACCGCCGATGCGCTGCGGCGCGGCATCATGGTGCTGGGTAGGGTATCTCCTGACGCGTTGTGTGGTATAAGCTCCGCTTTACGCTCCAATCGAACGTTCCCGCGGAATCTCAACACCGTTGAGGAGTAACGCCATGACGATGAAACGAAGAGAGTTCCTCGCTGCCGGTCTCGCACTACCCATCGCTTCGACGATTACGCTGGCGCAGGGCGCCGGCGGCCGGGGACGCGGCGCCACTCCGAAAGGGTTGGCGAAGACGACCAAGCTGTTCAAATCGCCGGGCATGTATCCCAACGCCCTGGCCGTGATGACGGACGCGCCGGGAGGCCTGTGGATCGGCCAGCAGAAGATCACGGCGTCGAATGCCAAGACGTACAACCTGCCCGTGTTGCCGGACCCCGACGAGGCGGCGTGGCTCGTCGATTGGAACGGCAAGCTGGTGAAGACGGTCATGACGCCGGCGCGCAATACCTCGGGCATGGCGTACGGGGGCGGCTGCGTGTGGATGGGCGCGAATTCGGAGCCCTACGGCATCTTTCAAGTCGACATGAACTCCAAGCTCGTCAGCCATCGTCAGATTCCGCTCAGCATCGACGGGAGCGGCAGTGGCTGCCATGGCGTGAAGTGGCACAACGGCAAGCTGTGGATTGCGGCCCTGCGCCTGGGCGGCATCCTGCGCGTCGATCCGAAGACGTGGGTTCCTGAAGTGCTGATCCGCGCGAGCTCGGAAGAGAAGCCGCGCCTCCACGACGTGTGTTTCGACAACGTCGGCAATATCTGGGTCGTGACCGGCAACAACAGCACCAGCTTCGGAGAGGGGAAACCGGGCCTGAATAAGTACGACGGCAAGACCGGCCAGCTCCTGATGACGGTGGATTTTGCGCCCGGATCGTGCGATCCGCACGGGCTCGACTGGCACGACGGAAAACTCATCAGCTGCGACGCCGGCATCCACCCGGGATGGAAAGGCATGGAGAGCCCGCACAGCGGGTACATCTTCAGCATCGAGATCGCCTAGCGCGCGTACTTGATAGCGACGCGGTAATTTGTCCAGGCGTCTGATTTGTGCTGCCGGAGCCGTGGTTCGCATGCGCCGGGGGCGACGACATCGTGCGTGAATCCGTCGCCCCTGGACGCCCCTAACTGGGTGAGGCTTCGCAGCATCCTGCCGCCGCACCAGAGTTCGATGGATAGATGGTCGTTGTAATCGACCATCCACCATGTGCGGACCTGCACAGGACCCGGTGCCCGCGTCGTGAATGGATGCGCGATGACCATTTCGGTGTCGCTCATCGTCCGCACGTAGGTATCCGTCATCGCGTCTGGCACGAACGTCATCGGCACGTGGAAATCGAACAGAGGGCTCATCGAGTTGTGGCGCGCGCCCGTGGCCTCGGACAGGATGAACTCTTTCGGCTCGTAGCTCTCCGCCGTAAATCGCACTTTCACGGGCCACGCCACGTCGGACAGCGGTTCGTGCTCGAGGACTGTCCACGCGACGTGCTGACCTGCGCGCGGTCCATCGAGAAATTCCATGGTTGCTCTGACGAGCTTCATCGCGGGCGGCGGCTCCAATGCCTTGTCATAGGGAAAGACGCTCAGGCGGAACGTACGCAGCGCTTCGACCTTGGTCTCGGTCCGTGCCGTCAGTCCTTCGCACGACGCGGTGACGTTGACGTATCCGGTGTTTCCGCCCGTCAGAAGACCCGCCGGCGACACGGTGGCGACGCTCGCGTCGTCGACCGACCACACGGCTGCGCAGTCCCTGAGAGTGCCGGTCACAAGTACCGCCTGCGCCGTCAGTTGTGCGGTCGCGCCTGGCGTAAGGGCGGGCGGGACGCCGCCGATGCGGAGCTCGGACGCGAGCGGGCTTCTGGGAGACTCGGGGATGGCCGGCCCTGGCGGGGCAG
>CAYHHH010000051.1:10615-27992 GCA_964356125.1 uncultured Bifidobacteriaceae bacterium
AAACACGCACCACGGTATTTGTGTGCGTCCACGCCGGAAATTCTAGCATCCACCGCCCGGTGCCGAACACCGTCGTCCCACCACCGAACACCTCTCGTGCGATAAACGCCTGATTCACAGCAAATACGCTGGAACACCGTTTGATAGGCTTCCCTAGATAATCTGGGGAAGCCATGGGCATAAGACAAATCGACCTTCTGCAAGGAACCCTCGACCTGCTGATTCTGAAGAGCCTCAGCACCGGAGCCAACCATGGATATGGCATCGCCACGCGCATCCATCAGCTGTCGGACGATGTGCTGAAGGTGGAGGAGGGGTCGCTATATCCGGCGCTCTACCGGATGGAAGAGCAGGGGCTCATCGATTCCGAATGGTCGGTCACCGAGAACAACCGCAAGGCCAAGTTCTACAAGCTGACGCGCAGAGGGCGCACGGCGGCGCAGGCGGAGGTCGATGGCTGGCTGCGCCTGTCGAGCGCCGTCACGAAAGTGCTGCGCGCGATCGAGCAGGGAGCCTGAAATGAAACTGAAATGGCCGTTCATCTCGCAGAAACGGGATCGGGAGATGTCCGACGAGATGGCGTTTCACATCGAGTCGAAAACGCGCGCGCTCGTTGACGCCGGCATGAGTGAGACCGACGCGCGTCTCGAGGCGCGCCGCAGGTTCGGCAGCGTGCTCAAACAGAAAGAGGCCGGCCACGAGATTCGTGTGGGCCGGTTTTTCGAGGATGTGCTGCGCGACGCGCGGGTGATGGGACGCGGGCTCCGGCGCAGCCCCGGCTTCACGCTCGCCGTCGTCCTCACGCTTGCGCTCGGCATCGGCGCCAACACCGCGATCTTTTCCATCGTCGATCAGGTGCTGCTGCGGCCGCTGCCGTACCCGCAGGGCGACAACCTGGTGATGGTGTACGAGGCAAGGAGCAGCAACAGTCACAACTCGGTGTCGCCCGCGACCTGGCTCGATTGGCAGCGCGACAACCGAACGCTCGAAGGCGTCGCGGCATGGATGGGCGGGCGTTCTGCGACCCTGACTGGCGCCGGCGAAGCGACGCGCGTGGGCATGCAGCCGGTCTCCGCCGAATTCTTTCCACTGCTTCGTGTCACTCCGATGTTCGGACGAACCATCAACGAGGATGACGACCGCCCCAATGCGCCTGCAGTGGCCGTCATCAGCCATCATTTGTGGCAGACGCGGTTCGGCGGTGATCGAAACATCGTCGGCCGCTTTATCCAGTTGAACGACACTCCGACACAGGTCGTCGGTGTGATGCCAACGGGATTTCGGTTTGTGTATCACGACACCGATGTATGGGCCCCGCTGCAGCTCGATCGGAACGCGCCTTGGCGTGAAAATAATAGTGGGCGTTTCATCAACGTCGTCGCTCGAGTGAAGGCGGGAACCGACATCAGGACGGCACGCGCCGATATGGAGCAAGTCGCAAGGCGTCTGGCCTCACTACACGAGTTCAATAAGAACAGCACCGCCAGGCTCGTACCGTTGCGCGAGGAGCTTACAGGTCAAGTGGAAGCGTCGCTCATTGTGCTCTACATCGCCGTTGGCGTACTGCTCGCGATTGCATGCCTCAACATCGCGAATCTGTTGATCGCCAGGGCCGCCTCCCGCCGGCAGGAAATCGCCGTTCGGACGTCGCTCGGCGCTGCGCGCGGTGCGATTGTCCGTCAGCTGCTCGTGGAGAGCCTGCTGCTGGCGCTCGTTGGAGGGACGCTCGGGATCGTGCTCGCCCGCTTGAGTCTCGACGCGCTCGTGGTATTTGCGCCCCCAAGACTGCTAGGCGTGCCGGAGGTGACGATCGATGCGCGCGTGTTGTTGTACGTGGCCGGATTATCGGTGCTGACAGGACTGGCTGCCGGCCTTGCGCCATCGGTGATTGTGGCTCGTCGTTCGATTGCCGGGTCGCTGCATGCCGGCACTTCGCGCGTCACGTACTCGCCACGCATCCGCCAGCTGCTTGTCGTTGGGCAAGTGGCCATGACCGTCGTGCTCCTCTGCGGTGCTGCGCTACTGGTGCGAACGGTGATGGCCCTCACGAGCGTGAACCACGGCTTTGAGCAGCGAGGGCTCCTGACAATGCAGGTCTCGCTGCCAGGCACGCGCTATCCCATCGAGCGCCAGGTCGCGTTCCAGCGGGAACTCCTGACAACGATTCGTGAGCTCCCAGGCGTGGATTCGGCTGGTGGCGCAAACGGCCTACCGGTGATCGGGGCTCCGCGGGCCGGCACGAGGTTTCATCGGCTCTCGACACCGATCGTCCCACCCACGCAGATGCAGAGCGCGACTATCCGGGTCGTTGCACCGGGATATTTCCGGACGCTGCGTATTCCAGTGCTGCGAGGACGCGAGTTTGCACACGCCGACGATGCGAATCCAACGCCGGGATTCATTGTCAACCAGGCGTTCGTCGACCGGTATCTTCCGAACGTAGACCCGCTTCGCGAGTCGCTCATGGTGCGCATGCAGGATGAGAACCTTTACGCGCCGATTATTGGCGTCGTCGGCAACGTTGGCGAAGGATCGATGCGCGGCGCTCCACGTCCGACGATCTTCTACAGCCATAGTCAGCTTCCGCTCGGGCCGACGCTGTTCGTACGGACCGATCGGCCCGTGCCGACGGCCGAAGCCGTGACGAGCGCGATCCGTCGCATGGATCCCAACCTTGTAATCAGAAACGTCCGTATGTTCGAGGAAGCGGTTGTTGAAAGCCTTGCGCAGGAACGGTTGACCGCGCTCGTATCGGGTGCGTTTGCCGTGAGCGGATTGCTGCTCGCATCGCTTGGTCTGTACGCGCTCCTCGCATTCACGGTGGCCGAGCGCACGCGCGAAATCGGTCTTCGCATTGCCCTCGGTGCGCATCGAGGACAGCTCACGAGGTCCGTCGTCGCCAGCGGGCTTCGCCTTGTGGCGATTGGCGCCGCCGCTGGTGTGGCTATGTCGCTGGTCGTGCTTCCGCGGTTTGAAACGCTGCTGTTTGGCGTGACGCCGAACGATGCGGCAACGTACGCCGCTGTGCTCACACTGCTCGCAGGTGTTGCCGGGTTCGCGTCGTACGTGCCGGCCAGGCGCGCCGCGAGAGTGGAGCCCTTGACGGCGTTGCGGCAGGAGTGAGAGTCGAAATGCGAAAGTCCAAAGTCGAAAGGCGAGAGTCGATGATCGGCGCCGCTGACCGAGGCAGAATTCCAGACCATCGCCAACAACACTCCTCAGTACATGCGCTGATAACGGTCCGGCTGAAGCCGGACCCTACCGTTAAGCGCGACTGAAGTCGCGCCCTACCGATGCGCGGCAGCGGCCGGGAGCATTGGTGAAGCAAACTATAGAAGTCGGCGTGACAGCGTCAGAGGACAAAACACGATCGCCGGCCACCTCCGCGAGGACCAAACCTGGTCCGAGCGCCATGGCAGTGAGCAAGAAATGCCGGCGACGTGTTTTGCCACGCCGCACTTCGTGTTTGCGGAACCGGTGCTTCCGGACGCTGACGTGGGAGGGCAGGGTTAAAGCCCTGCGCTACCGATATCACGGGTCCGGGTATCGGTGCCGGTAGGGCACAATAGCGGCGGTGCAAACGCAGCGTAAGGCACGCCCCGCGAGAATCCGCGTCCGTCTGTGGGAGACGCCGGCGCCAGACGCCGTCACGCTCGCGCTTCCCGCGCGCAAGACGTGGCCTGTGGCCATCGCGTTCGGCGTCTTTTTCGTGATCTTTGCCGGCGTCGGATACGGGGCGGTGGCGACCGCATTCGGACGGCCCGTGGAGGACCTGTTCGACCTCGCGTTCCTGATGTTTCACCTTTTCTGGGCGCTCGGCTGGTCGGTCGGCGTCCTGCTGCTGGGCGCGATCGCCCTCCTGTTCGCCTTCTACTCCGAGTCGGCTCGCCTCGAAGCCGGAAGGCTCGTCCACATACCAAAACTCGGCCCGCTGAAGATTCTGGTCGACTACGACCTTGCGAAGGTCCGCAACGTGCGCCTCGAGCAGGCGAGCGGCGACGACAAGGACACGGTTCGCGTGCGTTTCGATTACGGAGGCGGAACGAACTCCCTGGGCGACACGATGCGGCGAGCCGACGGTCAGCGCCTCGTCGATGCCATCACACACGCGCTGCGCTTCGTTCCGCGCGCGGTTGACGCAGGACAACTGGACACGCGTGCGATCGAGCCGCCCGCGCGCACGAAGCCGAGCACGAAACCGCGCGGCGAGCCGCTTCCGCTGTCGTCCGAATCAGCGATCGCGCTCGTCGTCGCCAACGCGGTGCCGCTGGTCGGTGTGCTGTTTCTCGGGTGGAGCCTCGGCGAGATCATGGTGCTCTACTGGATCGAAAGCGGCATCATCGCCTTCTACACGGCGATAAAGATGGCGATCGCCGGCAAGTTCGCAGCTATCGTCGCGGTGCCGTTCTTTATCGGCCATTTCGGCGGCTTCATGGCCGGGCACTTTCTGCTGATCTACGGATTGTTTCTGCGAGAGACGAGCGTTGGATGGACGCCGGGTGCCGTCGACGCGCTGCGCGCGATCTTCGTTCCTCTCTGGGTATCGATCGCCGCGCTGTTCATCAGCCACGGCATCTCGTTCTACGCGAACTTCATCGGAGAGCGCGAGTATGAAGACGCCACCGTCAGCGGCCTGATGACCGCGCCTTACAACCGCATCATCGTGATGCACCTCACCCTCATGTTCGGCGGCTGGATCATTCTTCTCACCGGCATGCCGACGGGCGCGCTGGTCCTGCTGCTTCTGCTGAAGACCGCAGCCGATCTGCACGCCCATCGCCACGAACACGCGAAGTAGGCCGCGTGGGTCGCGTGGGTCGCGACAAAGACGATATACTTCGCGCGATATGAAGCGAAATATCTGGCTGCTCGGATTCAGCCTGGCGATCGTTGCCGTCGCTTATTCCGAGACGCGCGGCGCGCAGGCGCCGGCGCCGGCTCCCGATCCTGCCGACCTGGTTGCGGGCATGCGGCTCTACCAGCAGAAGGGGGACTGCAAGGCGTGTCATGGATGGGCGGCGGACGGAGTGAAGAGCGACAGCCAGATGCCCGACGGTCCGAGCCTGCGCGACAAGAAATACACGCGCCAGTTGCTGATCCTGACGATCAAATGCGGCCGCCCCAACACGCAGATGCCCGCGTTCGACAAGTTCGCCTACACCGACGGCCGGTGCTTCATGATGACCGCCGCGGACCTGGCGAAGCATCCCACGCGGATGCCCGATCCGCCGGCCACGCTGCAGCCGCGCGAGATCGAGCTCATCGCCGATTTCCTGATGGCCAAGGTCGTCGGCCAGGGGCCGATGGACCAGGCCAAGTGCGCCGAGTTCTGGGGCAGCGACGTCGCCGTGTGTAAAGACCTGAAAAAGTGATCTCGAGACAGCTAATTCAGCGCGAACACGAACAGGTAGCTGGAGTTTTCCAGCTTGTCGTATTTCACCGGGTGCAGGTGGCGCCCGCCCGATTGCACCGCGAGATACTGCTTCGGCCCGATTGAGTACGTCACCGGCGCTCCCTTCAGCGGCGTGCCGACGTTGAATCGCCACAGCTCTTCGAGCGTCTCGTCGTTGTAGGCGACAATCCAGCCGTCCTGCAGCGCCGTAAACACCACGCCGCCCGCCGTTGCCAGCGTCCCCGAGCGAATCTCGATCTCGGTCACCGCTTTCGCGATCACCTTGTGGTTCACCGCGTCGTACGCCGTGATCGATCCGTAGTAGAGGTCGCTCGAGTAGGTGCGCTTGGTCGTGTTCTTGTCGTCGATGCCGCCGTCGGGCGAGAGAAACGCGACGGTGTGGCCGGTCTGCGAGTAGCAGCCTTCGGTGCCCACGCCGTACGCGATTTTCTTCACCGGGTTGTACGACGTCGGTTGATGCGCGATGCCACCGTGCCAGGTCGGGCACGTGCGCTTCATCGGATCGCCGCGAAGCGCGCGCGCTTCGGGGTTGTAGATCTGCACGTCGAGCTTGGGATTGTATTCAACGGGCTTGCCCGTCTCGGGATCGAGCCCTTTCGTCCAGTTCACGTCGTTCACGTACTGGCCGCCCTTGATGAACCGGCCGTTGGTGCGATCGAGCGAGTAGTAAAAACCGTTGCGGCCGAAGTGGCCGACGATCTTGCGGTTCACTTTGTCGATCATCGTGTCGTACAACATGTGCACGCCCACCTCGTCGTAGTCCCACGAGTCGTTCGGCGTGTACTGGAAGTACCACGCGAGCTTGCCGGTGTCGATGTTCAGCGCGACGACGGCGTTGGTGTAGAGGTTGTCGCCGGGGCGTGCCTGCGGATCGTAGGTCGGCACCGGATTGCCGGTGCCCCAGATGGTGAGCCGCGTCGCCGGATCGTACGAGCCGGTCTGCCAGATGCCGCCGCCGCCCGTCTTCCACGCGTTGTTCGTGTCCTTCCACGTCTCGCTGCCCGGATCGCCCGGCTTCGGCACCACATACCAGCGCCAGATCTCGTCGCCGGTGCGCGCATCGAGCGCCGCAATCCAGCCCCGGGTCCGGCCGTCGCCCGCGCCGTTGACCACGATCACCTTGCCTTCGGCGGTGATGGGCGCGGTAAAGAATTTTTCGCGGCTGCCGAACTCGTTGGTGACGGCCACTTTCTTGTCCCACACGATTTCGCCGGTCGCGCGATTCACCGCGATCACGCGTCCGTCCGGCAGGTTGGCGATGACGAGGTCTTCCCACAGCGCGATACCGCGCGACCGCGACACGTTGCCCTCGTGCCCGACGCCCGGATCGGTCACCCAGACGAGCTCCCCTTTGTTCGGCGTGCGCGCGTCGATCTTGTAGAGGGTGCCCCAGCCGTCGGTCGTGTACATGAACCCGTTGTCCACGAGTGGATTCACCTCGCTCTCCGGGCCGTTCTGCCCGACGTCCTGCATGCCGCCAAGCGCCAGCGCCCAGACCATTCGCAGATCCTTGACGTTGTCGCGATTGATTTGCGTGAGCTTCGAATATCTCGTGGAGGCGTAGTCGCCGTTCATCATGAGCCAGTTCTGCGGCTCATTCTGCGCGTTGACCAGCCGGTCGCGATTGACCGTCATGGAGTATTGCCCGGCGAGCGTGGCTGCCGTCACCGCCGCAACCGCGATACCGCCGACGATCGCGGCACCGAACCTCGAGCCCTTGCGCGCGCCTGGTTGCATGCCCGTCTCCTTGAAAATAGGTTGGAACGTCGCGATCCTAAGGCCGCACCCGATCTGGTGCAATGAGAAACGGCAGGCGAGGGGGCGACCGGCCTTGCCAAGTAAGGTCATTATGGCTAAAATGACCATATATGCCCAAACGATTCACGGTCGCCGAAGCGAAGGCGAAGTTCGCCGAGTGCCTGCGCGATGCAGAGGAAGGCAGGCCCGTGCTCATCACGCGCCACGGCAAGCATGTCGCCGCGGTGGTGTCGATCGCTGACTACGAGCAGGTCGGGCGTCTGCGGGCGGCAGGCCCCGAGGCGGGGCTGGCGGGCATTGCGGGCGGCTGGAAGGGATCTCAAGAGCTCGCCCACGAGATCGCCCTTTCGCAACGGACGGCAGGGCGTCGTCCCCCAAAGCTCGGCCGCTGACGTGGCATTTCTGTTCGATACCGACGCGATTTCAGAGGTGTTGCGGCGGCGCCCACAGCCATCGTACGTCCAGTGGCTCGAATCGATTCCCCGCGATGAGCAATTTACGAGTGCTGTGGCGATCGGTGAGCTCTACAAGGGCGCTTATCGATCAGCGAATCCTGAATTCCATATCGAGCGCATCACGTCGAAGATCCTGCCGGCTCTTACCGTGCTGGCCTACGACGTCTCCGTCGCTCGGACGTACGGTGAGATTGACGCGCACCTGCATCGACAAGGCGCGCTGCTTGCCGATGCCGACCTTCAGATAGCCGCCACCGCGCTGTATCACGGCCTCGAGCTGGTGACAGGAAACCTTCGGCACTTCGAGCGTGTGCCTGGATTGACCATCGCGCGGGCGCTCGCAGAGTCGAGACGATAAACACCTACGCGACCCACGAACCCTACGATCCCCACGCGACCTGAGCTAGAACGCCAGCCGCAGGCGGAACTCTCTTCTGAGCAGGAACAGGTTCATCGCGACCTGCAGGAGTGTCGCGCCGACCGAGAGATACCAGATCCATCGCAGCTGGAACCCCGCCCTGTGCGACAGCAGGATTGCGGGAACAGCGACAATCACAATCCTGATCAGCGACGCGATCAGCGGGGGAATGGTATTGCCCATCGCCTGGAACATGCTGCCGTTCACGAAGATGATGCCCGACGCGATCGTGCCCCAGCCGAGGATGCGCAGATACTGGGAGCCGACCGCGATGACGCCGGGATCGGAGGAGAAGAATCTGATCATCGGCTCGTCGGCGAACAGGCACGCAAGCGTGACGACCGTCGACAGGCTTGCCCCCATCATCACCGCGCGCGTGAACGTTTCGCGCACCCGGTCGGCCCGCTGCGCGCCGAAATTCTGCCCGGCGACCGGCGCCACGGCGAAGCCGAGCGCGACGATCGGCATGAACCCGGCCTGCAGGATGCGCTGCCCGATGCCGAAGCCCGCCTGCGCGGCCGCGCCGAACGGACGGCTCACCGTGTAGACGACGAACAGATACACCGCGATGAGCGCGAACTCGACGCCCGCGGGCAGCCCGATTTTCAGCACGCGCCCCCACATCCCTGCGTTCGGCATGAAATGCGGATGCAGCTTCAGATACGACGCCGCCTCGAAGAAATAGAACGCCAGCCAGATCGTGCCGATGATGATGGCGATAAACGACGCCAGGCCGGCGCCCGACACCCCCATCGGCGCGGTGCCGAGCCATCCGAACATGAGCGCCGGCGCGAGCACGATGTTGATAATCACCGTCGCGGTCTGCACGATCATCCCCGGCTTGAAGTTGCCGGTGCCGCGCAGCGCGGCTGCCATCACCACCATCGGAAACTGCAGCGCCATCGCGGGAATGAACCAGGAGAGGTACGCGGTCGCGGCCGCCGAGCTCACCACGTCGGGGCTCAGCGAGCTCACGTACGACTCGCGCAGCGCCATGGTCACGATCAGGAACAGGGCGCCGATGAATGCCGACAGCAGCAGTGACTGCGTCAGCACGAGCTGCGCCTGCTCGCGATCTCTGCGGCCCGCCGCATGCGAGATGAGGGTGGTCGTGCCCACGCCGAGCATCTGCGTAATCGCGAGCACGATGAACGACAGGTTGCCCGCGATGCCGACGCCGGCAATCGCTTCCTTGCCGAGGCGGGCGACCCAGTACAGATCGACGAGAAAGTAAAGTGTCTGAAAGACCATCGTCACCAGCATGAAGCTGGTGGTTTTCAGAAGATGGCGGGAAATACTGCCGGTGGTGAGGTCCTCCACCGGCAGATAGTATCAGAGCGCGCTGACGGTCCGGCTAAAGCCGGACACTACGTGTCTCAGTCGTGGAACTGAACCCCTATGGCTGTTGCGCTGCTGGCGCCCGTCTTCGTCGCCTTGACCTCGACCTTCACACCTGGCGCGATGTTGCTGCAGACGCCGTTCTTGAACACGGTCGTTGACGTTGTCGCGATCGTCCACGTGATGTAGTCGGTAATGGCGGCGGGCCCGCTGATCGTGAACGACCCGCACGCGCCGCTCATCACCTTGCCGCTCAGGTAGAAATCATTGCCGATGTTCTCTTCCTCGAACTCGACGCGCGATGCGGCGACGGTTGTGCCCGACTTCATGCCCTTCACCTTGACGTACTCGTCAGGCTTGATGTCGCTGCACACGCCGTTCTTGAACTCGGTCGAAGACGACGTGGTGACGGTGTAGCTCGCCCCTTCGGAGATCGACTTCGTGCTCATCGTGAACGAGCCGCAGCCGCCGGCGGTAATCTTGCCGTAAAGCTCCGCTTCGTCCTTGTCGAACGTCACGCGACTCGCCGCGATCGGGCCCGTGCCGGCGATGCCGGCCGAGCGCGTGCCCCTCACCTCGACGCGGACGCCCGGCTTGATGTCGCTGCAGACGCCCTCCTTGAACTGCGTGCTCGCGCTCGTCGTCACGACGACGCCGGCGACGGTGAACGAGCCGCACGCGCCCGCCGTCACTTCGCCCTCGACTTCGACGTTCTCGATCTTCGCCTTCTCGAACGTGACGCGCGTGGCAGTCACCGGCCCGTCGCCCAGGCGCGAGCCCTTCACTTCGACCTCGACGCCCGGCTTGATGTCGGCGCACTCGGCGTTCTTGAACTGCGTCTTCGAGTTGGTGTGAACGGTCATCCCCTTCAGCGTGAACGAGCTGCACGCGCCCGCCGTCACTTCGCCGAACAGCTCGACTTCCTGCAGCCAGTTCGACTTCGTAATCTCGACGCGCTCCGCGAGGTACACGCCGCCGGTGACGGTGCCTTTCACCGCGACGTTCGAGCCGGCGACCACGTCGGCGCACGCGCCGAACTTGAACTGCGTCGCCGAGTTCGTCGTGATG
Source organism: uncultured Bifidobacteriaceae bacterium (assembly GCA_964356125.1). Lineage (GTDB taxonomy): Bacteria > Acidobacteriota > Vicinamibacteria > Vicinamibacterales > JAMQPK01 > JAMQPK01. The sequence goes on from CAYHHH010000051.1 coordinate 21,066, forward strand.
ACGGTGCCGTTGACCGTGAACGATGCGCAGCCGGTCGCCGCCGTGACGGCGCCGCTCAGCTCGAAATCGTCCGTGTCTTTGATGGGCGGCATGTCGACCTTGATCTGCTGCGCGAGCACAGACCCGTCGGCTTGCCGTGTGCCCTTGATGTGCACTTTGACGCCGCTCACGATGCTCGCGCACGTGCCCTGCACGTACTGCGTCGCCGCGTTGGTGGCGATGTTCATGCCGTTGACGACGAAGAGCGCGCACGCGCCGCTGGTGACGCGACCCTCGATCTCGACCTTCTTGTCAAGGTCCTGGCGGACGACGGTCTGCACCGACGCGCTGCCGCCGCTGATGGTCACGGTCAGGCGAATCTCTTCGCCTGTGATGACGCCGCTGACGGTGAGCGTGGCATCCGTTCCGGTTCCCGAGAAGCGAAGCTGCACGTCGCCGTCAGGCACGTTGTTGATGGTGAAATTGCCGGAGGCATCGACGACCGCGCTCAGGTTGGTGCCGACGATGGTGACGGTCAGTCCTGGTCCATCGAGCCCCGCAAAGCCGAGCGTCGCCGTCGTTGGAATTGCGCCGCTGATCGATCCGTTAATCGTGGCTCCAGACCCCGTGTTCGTTTGCCCGCCTCCGCCGGTTGCGCCGCCGGGCGCCGTCGGCGACGACGAACCGCACGCGACCGTCCCAGACGCCATGACGACGATGATCAACGCGCAAAGAATAGATTTTCTGACAGACACAGTAGCCTCCGCTATGCGCAAGCGAGCGCGCCGTGCGTTTGAGCAACCGGAATGCCAGAAGCTGACGGTATGTGCTGTAGTGGCGCAACCCACGTCAACGTGTTGAATCGGTGGTCACTTTGCCGTGCACGGCGATGACTCACGGCCCGGATGGGCGCGGTTCTGCGCGATCGGACTGGCGAATCCGTAATCGGCGAGCCAGTTTCGGCAGTTGGTGGTTGGTGGTCAGTGAGGCGCGCTCGAGCTAGACGATGCCGGGGTAGTGCTTCTCGCTGCACGACGGGCAGATGCCGTGTGAGAACTCGGCGTCCGATCGCCGCGAGATGTAGGCTTCCATCCGTTCCCATTCGCCCTTGTCGTTGCGGATGTTCTTGCAGTAGGCGCAGATCGGCAGCATCCCTTCCAGTATCTTCACGCGCCGCTGCAGCGAGCGCTCGAACCCGGCGAGCCGCGCGAACCAGACCGCCAGAAACGCAATCACGACGCCGCGAAACTGAGGTAGTCGATCCAGAGCATCCCCGCGCCGAGCGCGACCCACCAGAGAGGTTGAATGCGGCCGGACGGAAGCAGCCACCAGGGGCGAGTAGTCGTCACTTCGGCGTCAGGATCTCATGCACGGCGACCGTGAACTTCTTGTACGCGGAAAACTCAGAAATTCCGCGGAGCCGCAACCGCCGGACGAGCAGCACCCGGCCGCTCGCGGTCCACGTCACCTTCGCCGGCAGCCACACTTCGTTGTTCACCTTGCGCCGCTCGAATGTGGCGACCGTGCCCTTGTGCACGCGGGCCAGCAGCCCCAGTCCAAATGACAAATCACGAATCGCCTCGATCTCGATGCGCACGAGCTCGCAGTCCGTCTCGCTGACCCACGCGCGCGCCTTGAAATGGCGCATGATCTTCCCGTCGCCGGTCTGGGGCTTCACGTGCTCCTTCGGATCGAGCGTGGCCATAATCGCGACGTGGCCGTCGATCGACTCGCGGCGAATCATGCGGATGTCGTAGATGCGAAACAGATCGTCGATGGCCGCGCTCCTGCGGCTGCGGGCTGTTTCCTGCTCGCGCGCCGCTTTCTGCCGCTGCGACTCCGACGCCTGCGCCTTCACGTAGGCGTCCACATCTTTCTGGCGCTCGCGATCGTGCCGGGCGAGCTGGTCCGGGGCAATCCGGCGCCCGTCCTCTTCGATGAGCCGCCGATACCGATCCTGGCCGGGCAGCCCCGGGTACACCTCATACGTTTTCACGGACTCGCTCGTGGGACGGCCCGCGCTGTCGACCTTCTGCTCGGTGCGTCGCTCGACATACACGTAGCCGCTCTGACGCTCCTCGTCGGTCGCCAGGTGCTTCCTGACCTGGGCAGAGAACGTGTTGAAGTCGGGGAGGGGGTGGTCCTGAGCCAGAGGGGCCGCGACGAGCATCAGGGCAATCACCAGCGCGCGCATGCCTGATTATCGCGCAGGGTGTTAGGATCGGCACATCATGCGGAGATATCTTCTCGCCCTGGTCGCGGTGTGTTGTGCGTCAGCGGTCGCGTCGACCCAGGCGCCGCCGACTCAGGCACCGCCGGCGCAGCCGAAGCTGATCCTGGTGATTGCGATCGATCAGATGCGCTCCGATTTCGTGGATCGTTTCGCGCCGCTCTATCGCTCGGGCCTCAAGACGCTTGTCGATAAGGGCGCGGTGTTTTCGAATGCCCGGTATCGCCATGCCGCCAACGAGACGGGGCCTGGGCATTCGGTGCTGCTGACCGGCTCCGATCCGCTGCACTCGGGAATCGTCGGCAATGACTGGTGGGATCCGTACCTCGGCCGCATCGTCAACGTCATCGACGATCCGGTGCAGACGCCTCTCGGCGGGACAGGCCGTCCTTCGTCTCCCGCGAACCTGCTCACGTTCACCGTCGGAGACGTGATGAAGAGCACGAATCCGCGCTCGCGTGTCGTCGGCCTTGGCATGAAGGATCGTTCGGCCATTCTCATGGCCGGACGCCGCGCCGACGCAGCGTACTGGTTCGAGAACGACGGCGGCAATTTCATCACCAGCACGTACTACATGGATGCCGCGCCGGCGTGGTTGATGGATTGGAATCGTCAGCGTCATGTCGATAAATATGCGGGGCGCACGTGGACGCGTCTCATAGACGAAGCCGCGCTGTATGAGAAGTACGCCGGCAAAGATGCCATCGAAGGCGAGCGCGATCGGAAAGACATCACGTTTCCGCACCCGATCGTCGCGAAGCCGCCGGAGGCGGCGTACTACGTCGAGCTCCGGCGGACGCCGTTCGCCGAGGAGGTGCTGCTGGAGTTCGCGCTCGAGGCGATGAAACAGCACGAGCTGGGTAAGGACGCCGACACCGACATTCTCGCGATCGGGTTCGCCGCGACCGATGCGATCGGCCATGCGTGGGGACCGGACAGCCACGAGCAGATGGATCAAATGCTCCGCCTCGATCGCACGTTGGGCCGACTGTTCGCGCAAATCGAATCGTCTGTCGGTCTCGACAACACCATCGTCGTGTTGTCGGCCGATCACGGATCACGCCCGCTCGTCGAGATCCTGCAGGAGCGCGGCCTGCCGGGGCGCCGCGTGACGCCGACAGAGATCGAGAACGTGCTCGTTGCCGCGCTGGCCAAACGGTTTCCCGGGGTCACCGGTCTCGTTAGCTACTTCGCCACCGACGTGTATCTGAACGAAGACGCGGTGCGCCGCCACAACCTCAAGTGGAAAGACGTCGAAGCGACGGCCGTCAAGGCGCTGCTGTCAACCGGCGTCGTGGACAAGGTCTACACGCACGACGATCTGAGGAGCCCTGCACGCAGCTCCGATCCGTATCTCGAGCTGTTCAAGAAAGCGTTCTACGCGCCGCGGGCGCCGCACCTGAATGTGCTGCTCAAGCCTGGTGTGTACGTGAACTCGGCAGTCGGTGGCACGGGCCACGGGTCGGCCTACGACGCAGACCGCCACGTGCCGGTCATCTTCATGGGGCGCGACATCAAGGCTGGCAGGTATACGCAGGAAAGCGGCCCCGAGGACATCGCGCCGACGCTCGCACAGATGCTGCGCCTCGTGTTCCCGCGCGAGCACGACTCGCGCGTCCTCTCGGAGATGTTAACGAAGCCCTAAATCGGCTGGAGTAAGATGCCTTAATGCGGCGTGAAGCGGCGACTGTCGGCCATAAATCCATCAGCTACCTGATTTCGGAGCCATCGGCCCCGGCGGTCCGTCAGCGGCCGCTCAGCACCGTCGTGTTCCTTCATGCCTTTCCGCTGCAGGCCGCGATGTGGGAACCGAGCCTCGGGGCGATGCCAGAGGGATGGCGCGCGGTCGCGCCCGACTTGCGCTGGACCCCGCCTTCGCTCGCTGGAGCGAGCTTCGGCGCGGCAGGTCCAAGCATGAGCGATCTCGCCGGCGACGTTGTCGATCTGCTCGACCATCTCGGCGTGACGAAAGCGGCTGTCGTCGGATGCTCGATGGGCGGATACGTCCTCTTCGAGATGTTGAAGAGCGCGCCGCGCTACCTCAGCGCGGTCGGGCTCGTCTCGACCCGCCCCGGCGCCGACAACGAAGAAGGGCGCAAGAACCGTCAGAAGATGATCGAACAGGTCGATCGCGAAGGCGTGGAGGCGATCGCGGCGCAGATGGTGACGAAGCTGCTTGGAGCGACGACGCAGCGCGATCGCCCCGATCTCGTGAAGCAGGTGAAGGACCTCATCGTGACGAACACGCCCGATCGCGTCAAGGCGGCGATCGCGGCCATGATGGACCGCAGCGATTCGACGCCGCTGCTCGCGAAAGTCGACGTGCCGGCGCTCATCATCCATGGCGCGGAAGACGCGTTGATTCCGCCGAGCGAGGCCGAGGGGATGCACCGCGCCATCAGAAACTCGCAGCTCGAGCTGATTCCGTTGTCCGGCCATCTTCCCAACCTCGAACAGCCCGCGCCGTTCGACGCGACGCTGTGGCAATTCCTGAAGAAATTATGAAAAAGCTATACACCGCCGCGGCCGTCGTCTTCGCGATGGTCGGCGTGACCGCACAGAACTACGAGCCGTCGCCCGACCTCGAAGCGCTTCACGTGCCGTTCGACGCGCTGCTCGACCCGCACGTGCGCGACGGCCTCGTGTACTACCGGGCGCTGCAGGCCGATCGCGGCCAGCTGAGCCGTTACATCGCGTCACTCAACGCGCCGGCGGTGGTCTCCGGGTACGCGAAGTGGAATGACGACCAGAAGAAGGCGCTCTGGCTCAATGCCTACAACGCGCTCGTGCTGCAGACCGTCGTCAATCACTATCCGATTCGCGGCACGGCGAAAGGGTATCCCGCGAACAGCATCAGGCAGATTCCAGGCGCGTTCGAAAAGACGCCGCACACCATCGCGGGCAAGCCGCTGACGCTCGATCAGATCGAGAACACGGCGCTCGCCGAGTTCAACGATCCGCGCGTGTACCTGGCGCTCGGGCGCGGGGCGATCGGCAGCGGGCGGCTGCGCAGCGAGGCGTTCAGCGCGACGTTGGTCGACAGGCAGCTCGACCAGACGAAACAGCAGTTCGCGGTTACGCCGCGGTGGTCGAAGGTGGACGCCCTTGCCCGCAAGGTGAGCATCAGCCCCATCCTCAGCTGGCGCGCGCCCGCGTTTATCAGGGAGTACGCTGACGAAGCGTTCGACCTGCCCAAACGCGAGCCGATCGAGCTCGCGGTGATAGGATTCCTGCGTCCGCACCTGCTCGACGCGGAAGGAGAGTTCATCAAGCAGAACACCTTCCAGCTCACCTATGAGCCGTTTGACTGGCGATTGAATGACTTGACGGGCGGCCGACCGGATTAATGGACTTACAACTCACGGGCAAGGCCGCAATCGTGACGGGATCGAGCCGCGGATTAGGGTTGGCCAGCGCGCGGGCGCTGGCGGCAGAAGGATGCCGCGTGTGCATGTGCGCGCGCGGCAGGGACGCTCTCGACCGGGCCGCCGCAGACGTTCCCAACTCCATCAGTGTCGCCGCGGACTTGTCGACGCCCGACGGGGCCACCACAGTCGTCGACGTGGCGCTGGCGGCATTCGGTGCGATTGACATCCTCGTCAACAACGTCGCCACGGCGAAGGGCACCGACATCGTCAACACACCCGACGCCGAATGGCAGGACGCGTTCGACCAGACGTTGTTTCCCGCCATCCGCATGTCGAGGCTTGTCGTGCCGCACATGCGGCAGCGTGGCGGCGGCGTCATCATCATGATTGCGTCGATCTGGGGACGCGAGTCGGGCGGGCGGATGGTCTACAACGCCGTGAAAGCGGCGGAGATCAGCCTCGCGAAAGCGATGGCGCAGCAGCTCGCGAAAGACAACATTCGCGTCAACAGCGTCGCGCCCGGATCGATTCTGTTTCCCGGCGGTTCATGGGACACACGGCAGAAGGCGGACCCGTCCGGGATTGCGGAGTTCATCAAAACCGAGCTTCCATTCGGGCGATTCGGCCGCGCGGAAGAGGTCGGCGATACCGTCGCGTTTCTGGCATCCCCGCGCGCCAGCTGGATCAGCGGCGCGTGCGTCACGGTCGACGGCTGCCAGTCGCGATCGCAAATCTGATATGCGCATTCTCGTCACGGGCGGCGCGGGTTACATCGGCAGCGTCATGACCGATGTTCTCATCGAGGGCGGTCATGACGTGACCGTCTTCGACAATCTCTCCCGCGGCCATCGCGACGCCGTCAATCCGCGCGCCAGGTTCGTTGAAGGCGATCTCGTCGATACGCCGCACGTCTTCAAGACGCTGAAGAGCAACGGCGTCGAAGCGGTCATCCACATGGCCGGCGATGCGCTGGTCGGCGAGTCCATGGTGAATCCTGCGCGGTACTATCGCAACAACCTGATTGCCGGCGTCAGCCTGCTCGAAGCGATGCGCGACGCCGGCGTGAAGCCGATCGTGTTCTCCTCGACGTGCGCCGTCTACGGCGTGCCCGAACGCACGCCACTCGACGAGGGCATGCCGAACCGGCCCATTAACCCGTACGGCGAATCGAAGCTGTCCTACGAGCGCGCGCTCGCCTGGTTTCATCGCGCGCACGGTCTCACGGTCGTCGCGCTGCGCTACTTCAACGCCGCCGGCGCCGGCGCCCGCTCCGGCGAACGCCACGAGCCGGAGACACATCTGATTCCCATCGTGCTTGATGTCGCGGCGGGAAAGCGCCCGAGCGTCACG
>CAYHHH010000052.1:0-27758 GCA_964356125.1 uncultured Bifidobacteriaceae bacterium
CCAGCCTGCCATTACCATCGTCGGCTGACCCGGACGCCGACGGCGCCGCGTGAGATCACCGGCAACACAAATGTCTGCGTTTCCGGTTCTGGGTAGACGATCGTCGTTCTGTGGATGAGCGTTCCGACGGCAAGTCCCAAGCCCGCACCAAGGGCGCCGGCCATGATCGGAGCGTCTACGCATTCCTCGCGATTCGGACCCGTGCAAGCGACCACCGCGCCGGTGGCTCCGCCCACGCCGGCCCCGATGAGCACAGCCGTGCGGCGTGGCTGGTGACGTACGGCGACCTGGCGAACGGTCTCCCGCGTGAAATGCTTCTCGCCCGCAGCGGTCTGGAGCGTGATCTCATCGGCTGTGAGGCGCGTCAGACGACCAGTGGTCCTGCCCCCCGACGCGTCCTCGACCAGGAGCCGATCATCGAGGTTGACCCGAAGCGCAAGGTCCTCGAGCAGGCTGGCCTGAACGCCGATGGCGTTCCGGGACCGCGAAACGGAAACGGCATTCTCCGGCGCACGATAGACAGTCCTCATCTGAGAGATGACTGCTCCCATCGCCAGTCCGACGCCCGCGCCAATCGGGGCGGCGCCGAACAGTCCGATGGGGAGACACGCGCCACCCCATTCGTGCGAGCAGGTCGCCACCGCGCCGAGAACCGCGAACACCCCGGCCCCAATGAGTGCGCCCTTGCGGAGCGCGTGGCTGCGCACGGCAACCTCGCGAACGGTATCGCCCGCGAAACGCCGCTCGCCGGCATCCGTTCGGATCGCGATGTCATCACGCGTGAGGCGCATGAGGCGCCCGGTGGCCTTGACTCCCGACCGATCCTCAACCTGCAGCTGATCGTCGAGGTTGACCCGAAGCGCGAGGTCCTCGAAAGACTGAAGCGCCTGAGCCGAGCCTGGCGACGGTGCCATCAGCATGAGGGCCACGAATGAGGCGAGACCCGTTCGGCGCAGCGCGATCGAAGAGACATGAAGCCGCTCGAAATCCGCGACGGTTGCCTCCCTCACTCGTGCCAGCACAATGCACTCGGTGTACCGCGATTCGATTGCAGTGGATGCACTGCTCGCGTGAGCGTGGCTTTTCTCCCACGTGCAGAAAAATACGCGCCTCGCATCTCCAGCTCGCGGCAGACCTCGCATGATCGCTCACTCTTGCGAGACGCCGTCAACAGACGCTAGGTCGGCATCTCGTGACGTTTGACGGCGCCCCGTTGCCGCCGCGCGAAATCCTGGAGCCGGCGGCGCGCGACGTCAGCTCGATCGTGACGTGTCACGCGCGCCAACGCTCAGCGATCGAGCAGATCCCCCCAGAAACCGGCGAGCTGGCTGATGTCCGCAAGGCGCGCACGTTGGTCGGCCTCGGCATGTGAAATCAGCGGCGTAATCAGCAGGCGCACATCCACTTCGCCCCGCAGGCGGTCGGCCAGTTCCCTGGATTCGGCGGCTGGAATGACGTTGTCGTCTCTGCCGTGAAGCAGGAAGACCGGCACGGTAGGGGGTGGCGACAGCGACGGAGACAATGCGGGCGCCTCGACGTACGGGCGGATGTGCGGGAGGAGGCGTGGCCCGAGGCGCTTCACGTCACGGTTATTGACGTGATCGAGGAGCGTCGCCGCCGGCTCGGGCAGGGTTCGCGCGACTTCGTGCAACGCCGCAAATTCTTGTTCGGCGCTCTGCTTGTCCGCACGGTCGAGATACGACGCCCAGAGAAACCGGCGCACGGCGTCGCGAAGCGGCGCGACCTGGTCCGCCGGGACGAGCCGATCGGCGAGGTTGAGCAGGACGACCGCGACGCCATAATCGTGGGGCGGCACACGCGCGTCACCACTGCAAAAGTAGTGCAGCACCCGCCCCAGATCGCCATGACCGCCGAAGGAAAGCACGAATAAGAGGCGGCCTCGCAATGACGGGCGGCCGGCGGCCACGACAGCTAGCCCGCCGCTGAAGCTCACGCCGATCAGGCCGATTTTGCCGTCCGGCGGAATGCCGGATTCAGTGGCCAGCCAGACTGCCGCCGCTTCGATGCGGTCGGTCAGGCTGGGGGTGATTTCGAATCGTGAGAGCTCCGGGATCTCGGGACTCACCACGGTGACGTTCGCCTTGGCCAGCGTCCGCGCCAGCGCGACGAGCCGGGGCTCGTCGATGCCGGCCGGATGCAGGCCCGAAACGAGAAGGATCGTCTGACGGGCCGATCCGGCGGCCGGGGCATACACGCGCGCGCGTATCGACGTCTCCTTGGTACGTGCGTGGACGATCCGCTCGGTGATGCGCACCGCATCGAGGTCGGCAAGCCGGCGAGCGGGTCCGTGCAGATCGGCGGCCCGGATCACGAGCGCGGCGCCGCGAATAAACGGTTGCGCGGCGATCGCGAAGAACAGAACGAGCAGACACGCGAGACCCGCGAGCGGCAGGCGGAATCGTGCGACGCGGTACGTCGAAGCCACGGCTCACGCTGCGGCGCGCGCGCGCGCCGCTTGAATCGCGAGAAATTCGGCGATGCCCTCCGCCGTAAGCAGACCGATGAGCCGGCCGTCGCGCACCACCGGCACTATCGAGGAGAGGCCCGCTTCGAACATCGGGAGTGCGGTGTCGATCATGTCACCCGGGTCGACCGCTTGAACGGCGTGGTCCATCGCATCCGCGACCAGCGCGTGCGGACGCCCTCCGGCGATCGCGTGCAACAGGCGCTGTCGCGTCAGCAGGCCGACGAGATGTCCATCGCTCGTGACAGGGAATTCGTGCCGGCCTTCGTGCTGCATCAGTTCGACCGCAGTGGCCAGCGGTTGGTCCGGGTTCAGTGTCGTGAACGCCGTGAGCATGGCGCGTTCGACCGGAACGCCACGAACGGCTGCACGAATGTCGGCTGTTCGGGCTTCCGCAGCGGCGCCCGTCCAGACGAACAGCGCGATCAGGATCAGCAGCGGGTTGGCCAGCCACCCGAGGAATGCAAACAGCAGGGCCATGCCCTGACCGATCCGCGCCGCAATGTGCGTTGCGCGCCTGTCGTCCATGCGCATGGCGAGGACCGCCCGCAGGGCGCGGCCGCCATCCATTGGAAACGCGGGCAGCATGTTGAAGATGACGAGCGACACGTTGACCAGCATGAGGCGCTCGAGGAGCGGGGCCTCCATGAGACTGTTCGGCGTGATGGGCTCCCACAGGCCGGTGACCTGCAGCACGATGAAGAGGGCCAGGGCAATGGCGATGTTGACGGCCGGACCCGCGAGCGTGATCAAGAGGCTCTGCTTCGGGTCGTCCGGCAGCCGTTCGAGACTGGCGATTCCTCCGATCGGCAGCAGCGTAATCTGACGCGTGACGAACCCGAATCGGCGGGCTGTCAGTGCATGTCCCAGCTCGTGCAGCAGCACGCAGGCGAACAGCAGCAGGAGCAGCGCGATCCCCGACGCGACGCGGACGAGGTTCTGGGTTTCGAACCAGTACGCGCCTGCGAACCAGACCACGAGCAGGAGAAAGGTGGCATGGACCGACACGGCGATTCCAGAAATCGTCGCCACCCTCCACGACCAGGTCTGGCTAATGGGACGTCGTGTGTTCCCCGAGGCCGATGCGCGGTCTTTCGTCGGCATACCGTGAGCTCTTGCAAGTGTCCTGCTAAGCGAACGTGCGGTCTGCGCCGTCGGTCAGCGTCCGGCTGCGGAATCCTCCCCGGCGCACGGGAAAAAGTCGCACGGGCACACGTTGTGCAGCCTGTGACGGCGCGTGAATTTCGAAACCGCCGCAGCACATGCCGTCGTCAATGTGCCGATTGCGCCCCCCTCACTTCGCGCGGACGCCGCGCGTGCGATGCTGGGCGGGCAACACTATGAGAGCGCGAGCCACCTTGTCGTCTGCGAGAGGGACCGGTTCGTCGGCATCGTCACGATTGAAGACGTGCTGGGCGCGCCGCCGGATGCGACGGTCGCGTCGTTGATGGACCGCGATGCTCCGGCCGTGGCATCCGGCGTCGATCAGGAAGTGGCAGCGTGGCGGGCCGTCGCGCACGGCCAGTCTGCGCTGGCAGTGGTGGACGCGGCCGGCCGCTTCGTCGGCGTGATTCCACCCCACCGGCTCGTGGCCGTCCTGCTCGCCGAGCACGAGGAAGATCTCTCGAGGCTCGGCGGGTTCCTCAAAAGCACGTCCGTGGCGAGAGTCACGAGCGAAGAAGGCGTGCGCCTCCGTTTCTGGCATCGTGTTCCGTGGCTGCTGGTGGGGCTGTGCGGCGCGTTGTTCGCCGCCGATGTCATTGCGCGGTTCGAGAATCTGTTGCGCATCCACGTCATGCTCGCGTTTTTCCTGCCAAGCATCGTCTATCTTGCCGACGCCGTCGGCACGCAGACCGAGACCGTCATCGTGCGCGGCCTCTCACTCGGCGTGCCATTGCGCCGCATGATCGCCCGGGAGGTGCTTGCGGGCATCGCGATCGGAGCGGCGCTGGCCGTCATCGCCGCCCCGCTCGTGTGGTCGCGGTGGGGCGATCAGAAGCTCGCGCTGACGGTGGGCGTGTCTGTGTTCGCGGCGGCCTCGACGGCGACCGTGGCGGCGATGCTGCTGCCCTGGTGCCTGAATTCCATGAAGCTGGACCCCGCCTTTGGAAGCGGTCCTCTCGCGACAGTCATCCAGGATGTGCTCTCGATCTGGATTTACCTGCTCGTCGCGTACGCGTTTTTCACGCCTTGAGCGTCAGTACGGGGCACGCGGCCCCGCGCAACGGAGATTGTCATGAAACAGTTCTCACGAATCCTGATTGACCTGGACGCCTCCGCTCGAGCACATCCTGCACTTGACGCGGCGATCGAATTGGCCCGGCGGTGCCATGCGGCAGTGAAGATTGTGGACGTGCTTGGCGAGGTCCCATTCGCCACGCGCCATTACGTGACGCCGCGGCTCGAGGCCGATCTCGTGGCGCGCCGCCTCGAGCAGCTTCGGACCGTCGCCGCCCGCGTCACAGACGTGCCGGTCACGACGGAGGTGCTCCGCGGCCGTCCCGCGACGGCGCTCATCCGCGAGGTGCTGCGCTCGCGCCACGACCTGCTCGTGCGATCGCACGGGCGGGATCTCGACGAGCGCGGCAAGCCGTTCGGCGCGATCGACATGGAGCTGCTGCGGCTGTGCCCGTGCCCCGTGTGGCTCGCCGGGGCACAGAAGCGGCGGGAGGCCGCGCCGCAGATTCTCGCGGCCATTCATGCGAATCCCGCGAACCCGGACGAACAGCAGCTGAACGCATCGATCCTCGACATCGCGCTCACGATGAGGGATTTGATGGGCGGAAGGCTCCATGTCGTTCAGGCGTGGATCGCGTTCGGCGAGACGCTGCTCGCGTCGCATATGCCGCCGCACGAGGTCGATCAATACGTCGAGGCCGCGCGGGCCAGCGAACAACAGGCTCTCGAAGATGTGACGCGGCCTTTTGTCGACCGACTGGGCGACACGGCCGCGGAGCTCGTGAAAGGCGAGCCCGAAGACGTCATTCAACGCTATGTCGAGGATAGGGGTATCGATCTGGTCGTCATGGGCACCGTTGCCAGAACGGGCATCACGGGCCTTTTGATCGGCAACACCGCCGAGCGGGTTCTTCAGCGCCTCCGCGTGTCGGTGCTCGCGACCAAGCCTGCAGGCTTTATATCGCCCGTCGATGCGTAGCGCCCCGGCTCAGCGTGGGGTGACGGCTACGCCCTCGGCAACGGTGTCGCCCGGGTGCACGATGACCTGATCGCCCTCAGTCAGCCCCGAGAGGAGCTCGGCTTCTATCGCATTGCGCTGGCCGGCCTGAATCGTCGTTTGTACGGCTCGTCCGTCCCGCACCGCGAACACGGCCCATGCGTCGCCCGAGCGGAACAGCGCGCTCGTCGGAATCTTCAGCACGCCGTTCCGCTCCCAGATGATGATGCTCACTTCCACGCGGTAGCCGTCGCCGAGCCTCGGCGCGCCGCCGGGCTCGGCGTCGAAATCGACCAGCACGTTCACACGCTGTTCTTCGACGCCGAGGGCGGAGATCTTCGTGAACCCCGCCGGCTCGACGAGCCGCACGCGCCCGCGCAAGGCGGCGTCACCGCCCCATCCCGTGATGAGCACGGGAAACCCCGGCTGCACCTTGACGGCGTCCGTCGAGAGCAGATCGGCCACCACTTCCAGTTGGGCTGGGTTGCCCACTTCGATCAGCGGCGTCCCGCTCGGGACGAGCGCCTCGCTCTCCTGGTGCACGCGCAGCACGCTGCCGTCGATTGGCGATCGCAGCGTCAGCGTGCCGCCCGTTGCAGCCGCGGGCGGGCTGACGACCTGCTGCAGGATGGCGCGTGCCGCGTCGAGCTCGTGCTCCGCGGCCTGCAGCGCAAGCTCGCCCGCCTTCACCTGGGCCGCCCTCGTTCGCGCGTCCAGCTCGACCGCCGCCATCCGTTCGTCGGTAATCCCTCCGAACTGTGCCACCTGGCGCTGCCGTACGAGCTCGCTTTGGCTGAATGCCAGTTCGTCGCGTGCGCGCTGGAGAGCGACGCGCGCCTGATCGCGCGCAGCTTGTGCCGCTTTCATGCGTGCGTCGGTTTCGGCTCGTGTGCGCGTATCGAGCAGGGTCGGTGTCGCAGGAGAGAACGTGGCCAGCACGGTCTGGCGCGCCGTCACGCGGTCCCCCGGCCGCAGCTCGACCCGCTGGAGCCGCCCCGCGACCGGCGCCGAGACGACGTACCGCTCGCGCACGCGCGTGATCCCTTCCTCGTCGATCGTCACGCGCAGCGTGCCGCGCTGCACGGCCGCGAGATCGACGGGGACGGGCTGCGGGCGAAACGACCACGCGACGAGCGCGACGATGAGCACCGCGGCACCCCACAGAATGAACCGGCCCGGACGCACCTTCATCATCACTCCCGTGTCTTCAGTACCGCCACCAGGTCGAGCCGATCGAGTGTGCGCCGGACGACCAGTCCCGAGACGAGGGCGGCGGCGATGGTCGTCGCCGCCGCGAATGCGAACGTGCGCGCGGAGATGACGAGCGGAAAGCGATACAGCTCGGTATCGAAGGCCCGCACCGTCAGCGCCGCCAGGCCGTAGCCGAGCAACAGCCCCGCGGGGACGGCGATCAGCAGCATGACCGCCAGCTCGCCCAGAAGAATCAGCGAGATCTCCGCCCGTGTGAACCCCAGCACGCGCAGGCTGGCCAGCTCGCGGCTGCGCTCCGACAGCGAGATGCGCGCCGCGTTGTAGACAACGCCGAACGCAATCACGCTCGAGAACAGCACGTTGAAGAAGATCATCACGTTCATGTTCTGCGCGATCGTGTCGCGAAAGTTGTCGATGGCCGCGCGCTTCGAGCTGACCCCGGCGATCGCGGGGGTCGCCTTGATGCGGCGGTAGAGCGCCGCCGCGTCCCCCTTGTCCACGAGCAGCGTGGCTCCGGATATTGTCGGGCCTTCGCGCATGAATCGCTGCAGCGCGGCGATCTCCATGTAAGCCGATGTCCCCATGTATTCGTCGACCAGCGACACGACGACCACCCTGCGGACCGGCCGCGGCCCTTCGAGCAGCTCCACCTGCACCATGTCGCCGGCCCGGATGTCGAGAATCTCGGCGAGCTTCCTCGACAGCACGAGCCCATCGGCAGGAAGCGCAACGGGTGCGAGCGACGTGTCGATGACGCGCTGCAGTCGCGAGGTGTTGAGCAGTCCCGTAATCGCCGTCTGTCGCGTCCGGTGGCCCGCCCGGATGCGCGCGGCAACAGTGCGGATCGGCTCGACGGCCAGCACGCCGGGCAGGTGCGCAAGCTCGTGGAGGGCCCGCGCGGATCGCGGCTCGACGAACGCGACAGTGTAATCCTGGCGCTGCGCCACGTTGAACTGCACGTCGAGAATCACCTCGATGGCGTCGAGCGCGAACATGCCGACAACGAGAATCGCGACCGCGAACGACATGCCGAGCGCGGAGAGGCCGGCCCGCACGGGCTGGCGCTGAAGGTTCCGCAGAATCATCTTGATCGGCGGAGGCGTGAGCCGGCGGGGCAGCGCACGATCGAGCCATGTGAGGGTATGGCGCGCGGGAGGCTCGGGCCGCATCGCCTCGGCCGGCGGAAGCCGCACGGCGCGCAGGACGGCGCCAATGGCGCCGAGGGCGGCTGCCGACAGGCTGATGAGCGCGCCCTCGACGACCAGTGCGGGTCCGATCACGTATCTGAGCGTCGGCAAGCGGAAGAAGTCGTTGTAGAGGTTCGTCATCGCGTTGCCGAGCCAGATGCCCCCGAGCACGCCGAAGACCGTCCCCGCCAGCGCAATCGCCACGGCCCACGACACGTAATGCGCGGCGATCTCCCGGTTCGTGTAGCCCAGCGCCTTCAGCGCCGCGATCTGCTCGCGCTGCACGGCGATCAGCCGCGTCAGCACGATGTTCAGCAGGAAGGCGGACACGCTGAGAAAAATCGCCGGAATAATCACGCCCATCGTCTGGAGCTGCGTCAGCTCGTTCTCGATGAACCAGTTGGACAACTGATTGCGGCGCGCGACGGCGCCGAGGCTTCCGTACGGCGCGACGACCCGATCGATGGCAGCCATGGCTTCGGGTTCTGATGCGCCGCGCATGAGCGCGAACGACGCGTCGTTGAAGGCGCCCTCCATGTTGAAGGCCGCGGCCAGAGACCGCCGCTCCATCCAGAAGATGCCGAACCGGGCGTTGTCGGGCACGATCTCGCCGGGGCGAATCGAGTAGATGTATTCGGGCGACAACGCGATGCCGACGATCCGCAGGTGCCGGCGGCGCCCGTTGATGGTGGCCGCGACACTGTCGCCTGGCGCGAAGCCGTGCGCAAGGGCGAACCCCTCGCTCGCCAGCACTTCATCGCCTCCCTCCGGCCGCCGGCCGCGGCGCAGGAACGGCTCGTTCAAGATCGGCTGCTCGCGCGCGGGTATGGAGATGAGGCGCCCGGTCGCCGGCTCGATCATGCCCGGGATGTCGAGCGCGACATCCACGACGACGCGCGCGGTCACCCGCGCGATGCCCGGGATCGCGGCCAGATCGTCGGCCACGCCAAGCGGCGCGCGCTTGAGCATGACGAACACGTCGGCAAAGCGGAATCGATCGTAATAGGTGCGTTGCGCGAGCCGGAGCGAATCGAACGTGCTGAAGTACGCGATGAACATCGCCACGCCGGCGGCGATGACGAGGCTGATGGCGAGCCCCTGGCTGCGGGTGTGCCACACATCCCGCAGCAGCTTGCGGGACAGCGCGCGCATCACCATCGCAGCTCTCGCGGCGCGATCTTCGTGCTGTTTCGCTGCTCCGACACAATGCGGCCGTCGGCCAGCGACACAACCCTGTCGGCCATCGCCGCAACCGCCGAGTTGTGCGTGATGACGGCCGTCGTCGTGCCCAGCTCTTTGTTGATGCGCTCGATGGCCTCGAGCACGACGATGCCGGTGGAGATGTCGAGCGCGCCGGTCGGTTCGTCGCACAGCAGCACGTCGGGGCGCTTCGCGATGGCCCGCGCGATGGCCACGCGCTGCTGCTCGCCGCCCGAGAGTTGAGAAGGAAAGTGGTCGGCTCGCTCCGCAAGCCCGACCATGCGCAGGGCATCGGCCGCCGGCATCGGCTCCAGGGCGATGTCGGTGACGAGCTCGACGTTCTCGCGGGCCGTCAAGCTGGGAATCAGGTTGTAGAACTGGAAGACGAAGCCGACGTGATCGCGGCGGTACCGGGTGAGCCCGCGCTCGTCCGCAGCGGTCAGATCGTGATCGTGATAGCGGACGGTTCCCGTGGAGGGGACGTCGAGACCTCCGAGGATGTTCAGCAGCGTCGACTTTCCGCTGCCGGACGGCCCGAGGATGACGACGAATTCAGACTGGAACAAATCGAGGTCGACGCCGCGCAGGGCATGCACGTCGACCTCGCCCATGTGGTACGTCTTGGTCAGACCCCGGGCTTCGAAGACCGGAACAGCGGGAGCCATATCCGTCCGCACGCCTTGTTATACTCGGGACCGGCCTTCAGGAGTGCTTCGAGGCATGCATCTCCTTCGAGCGCACAGCCCGCGGGTAGACAGAATTCGCCGTGCGCCGCGCAGGCGCGCGTGAACTCCCGTTCCACATTCGCACATGCCGCGAGAAACGCCGATCGCGGCTCCTCCGCGAGCAGGTCCGCCATGGCTGCTTTGTCCAGTAAGCCGCGCTCAGCCAAGCTCACCAGTTGCGCCGACGAATACTCGGTAGTCATGCTGTCCTCCAATCGTGCTAGACGACGAGCGGTGTCATTTCGTAGCGTGCCCGGACGGCCTGGACAATGTCGTTGACGAGATCGCGGGGACGGTCGGTCGCGAGGCGGTTCTCGATCGCTTTGACGTGTGTGGCGAGCGGGCAATCGCGAAAGACATGCTCGAGCCATCGCGAGAAATCGTGTCGCCGGAGATACGGCAGCAGCTCGGCATCCGGAAGGCGTCCGAGCAGCTCGACGAAATCCTTCAGCGTGCGCGCGCGCAGCCCGGGCCGGCCGTCGCTGGTAAACACGAACGCCTGCGGCTCCGCGATGGGCATATCGAGGTATTTCGTGCGATGCCGCACGTGCGACGTCAGCCGCGGGGCGATTTGAAACCGCAGGATGGCGCCGTGCGATTCCTCCGCGCCCGGGAGCAGCGCCGCCTCGCTGAGGCTGAGATCCTGAAATACCCCCTCCGGTACTCCTTCGGCGCTGCTGTCGCAGAGGCTGCGCAGCGTCGCCAGCTCTTGCGCGTCCGTTTCACGCGTCACGATCACCACCGTGTCGCCCGTGGCGCACACGTGCGGATCGATGCCCGACACGCGGTAGGTGACCAGGATGTATCCGGCCAGCTCGGGGTCGACGAGGCTGCTGCCGTCCGGCTCGCCGAGGTAGTAGTGCGCTTCATCGATGAGGATTTTGTGGGGGAGGCCCGACTGCCGCCGGAGCGTGGCCAGCAGCGGCAGCAGCTCGCGCAGGTATTCCTGCTTCTCCTGATGCGACAGCTTCGACAGATCGATGACGATCGTCGTGTCGGGATACCGCAGGGCCTGGGTCAGCTCGCGCGCACGCGGCGGCGGATCGTCGCCGCCCATCAGCACAACTCCCGGCAGCGCTTCGAGCGATCGGTAATCCCCCTCGGGATCGATGATGCAGAGACAGTAGCCCTGCAGGATCAGCTGCTCGCAGAGCAGTCCGGCCAGCCACGACTTGCCTGAACCTGGCTCGCCGGCGATGAGCACCGTGCGCCCTCGAATCGCCAGGTGCAGCGGCCGGCCGTCGTGCTGGTGGCCGAGCAGCAATCGGCGCCGTCCCATTTGTTTCGACGAGAGCCGCAGGCGCTGCGCCAGCCCCAGCAGATACGCTGCGACCGCCGGCGGCCCGGTGCCGGAGATGACTTCATCGGCGACGACGCGCAGCGCGGGGCTGCCCCATTCGACGGCGACGCCGACCTCGCACGCGTCGAGCAGATCGTGATCGTTCTCCGCATCACCGATCCCGATCGTGTTGTGTATCGACAGCCGCAGGGTGGACAGCACGCGCGCGAGGCCGATCGACTTGGCGACGCCGGGCGGCAGGACCATCAACCGGCCGCGGTTGAACGCCAGGATTTGCGGCTGCTCGAGCGCGCGAATCACGTCGAGCACCGACGTGGCTCGGGCGGCGTCGGTCTCGATCACCGAGTCCCCGATGGCGATGTCGATGCCGCGCCGCTGAAGCGCGTCGATGAGCCCGCTGCTCGGCGCATGGCCGATGATGGCGTGGCGGCCGCTCTCCGGAAAATACAGCACTGCGCCGTTCTCGGCGACGATCGCGCTGAAACATCCGAGATTCCCGGCGACCCGTTTGAGATCGTCGAGCCGGCGCCCCGTCACGAGTATCACCGCGATGCCACGAAGGCGCAGCTGCGCGATGGCGTCGCGCGCGCCCGGATCGAACGCGCCGTCGACGGCGATGGTGCCGTCGTAATCGATCGCGACGGCGGCGAGCTTCATCCGCCATCTCCAGTCGCGAGCGTTCGCATGACGCGCCGGAGCCGGCGCTCGACGTCGTCGACAATCGGGGTCAGCTGGGCGTTGTCGACCATCGCGAACATGGCGCGAGGATCGGCGATTGAGGCGACCACCTCACCGTCCGCCGTTTGCTGCGGTTCGAGGCTGAGGGCCTGATGGGCCAATGAGGGATTGCAGGCGCCCCCTTCCGTTTGGAGCGCCGCGGTCACACACTCGATCGCCGCGCCGAACGTCGCGCCCGGCAGGCGCTGCTCGAAGCCGTAGGGGGTGGGGTGTGATTCGGTCATGGTGATCTCGCTAGATGGCGAGCCTCATGGCATCATCTCCGCGGCGGTCGGTTGCTCCGACTTCTGTTCCGGAATATCCGTCAGTGTCGCTTCGGTGAGCAGCAGCACGCTCGCCACCGACACGGCGTTTTCGAGCGCTGCGCGCACGACTTTGGTGGGGTCGATGATGCCGGCGTCTATCAGATCGACATAGGTACTGCGGCTGGCATCGAAGCCGTAGGCTCCGGTTCCGCTCACCATGCGATCCACGACGACGCCACCATCGACCCCGGAGTTCTCGGCAATCTGGCGAGCCGGAGCTTCCAGCGCATGTTTGAGAATGAGGAGCCCGGTGCGCTCGTCGCCGGCCGCGCCGGCGGCGTCGCGATCGATCGCGTCGATGCAGCGCAGCAGGGCGAGACCGCCGCCCGGCACGATCCCCTCGGCCATCGCAGCCTTGGTGGCGCTGATCGCGTCCTCGAACGCTTCGCGGCGGTTCTTCATTTCCGCTTCTGACGGCGCGCCGACGCGAATGACGGCCACGCCTCCGGTGAGCTTGGCGAGCCGCTCCTGCAGCTTTTCCTTATCGTAGTCGGACGTGCTCGTACGAATCTGCTCGCGGATCTCGGTTGCGCGCCCGTCAATCGCGGCCTTGGCTCCCGCTCCGCCGATGATCGTCGTCGAGTCCTTGTCGACGATGATGCGCTTCGCCTGCCCGAGGTCGGCGGTCGTGACGTTCGCGAGCTTGATGCCCATCTCACCGGACAGCAGTTTGCCGCCGGTGAGAATGGCGAGGTCTTCGAGCATCGCACGCCGGCGATCGCCGTATCCCGGGGCTTTGACGGCGATGCAGGGGAGCACGCCGCGCAGCTTGTTCACGACGAGCGTCGCCAGCGCATCGCCTTCGATATCGTCGGCGATGATCAGCAGCGCCTTGGCACTCTTGACGATCGGCTCGAGCACGGGCAGCAGCTCCGTCGTCGTGCCGATCTTCTTGTCGGTGACCAGCACAAACGCCTCGTCCAGCACCGCGCGCATCTTCTCCGATTCGGTGACGAAGTACGGCGAGAGGTAGCCGCGATCGAACCGCATGCCCTCCACCACCTCGACCGTCGTTTCGATTCCCTTGGCTTCCTCGACCGACGTGGTGCCCTCCAGGCCGACGCGCTCGAGCGCCGAGGCGACGATTTCGCCGATGGTCTCGTCGTTGTGGGCGGAGACCGTGGCGACCTGCACGCGCTGTTTGTGATCGGCCACCGGGCGCGACAGCTCTCGCAGCCGGCCGACGACGACCTTGAGTCCGCGATCGAGGCCGCGCTTCAGGTCGATGGCGCTCGCCCCCGCGGCGATGTTCCTGACGCCGTCGGCGAAGATGGCCGTGGCGAGCAGCGTCGATGTCGTGGTACCGTCGCCGACGTCTTCTCCGGTGCGCTCCGCCGCCTGGCGCATCACCTGCACGCCGAGGTTTTCTTCCGGATCTTTCAGCTCGAATTCCTTGGCAATCGTCACGCCGTCGTTGCACACGATCGGCCGCCCCCATTTCTTCTCGATGAGGACGCACTTCGATTTCGGTCCCAGCGTGACGCGCACGGCGTCGGCGAGTGCGAGACAGCCATGGAGAATCTTCTCCCTGGCTTCCGATCGAACGAGCAGTCGCTTGCGGGCCACGTCACACCTCGCGGATTCTCACAAAGACTCCCGACTCTTTTCGACTCTTCCGACTCTTCGAGTCATTGCATCCCAGCGTGTTCTTCGAAGTGGTACGTCACCGCAAATGTGATGGCGGCCACCCTGTAGACCTTCGAGCGATCGATCACGAAGCGGACGGTGGCTTCGGGGCGGATTGAGACATGGCTGCGCACGTACAGGTGCAACCCCGTGCCAAGGACGCCTGTTGGATTCGTCTCGGCGCGCGCGCGTTCGAGGAAGCCCTGGTAGAGGCCCGCACCTCCGGCGACGTACGGCACGAGCGTCGCCGGCCGCCTCAAGTTCAACAAGAGCTTCAGATCGGCGGCGAATTCGTCGGAACCCCTGCGTGGGAACCACGCGCCGAGGCCCTGGATTTCGAACCGGGGCGTCAGTTCCCAGCCGATCGCCCCGCCGTAGGTATCCGTCGTGCTCGGCGTGATGGTGGTTCCGACGAAGGCCTCCAGCGTCGTGCACCGCGCCCACGCGTTGGTCGCGACCGTTTGCGCCGACGCCGTTGCGGCAAATCCGAGAAGCGCCAGAAGAGCCGTCCATCTCATCGTGACCTCGCAGCCAGACACATGACACGCCTCGCGATCCGACACTGCAAGTCCACTGCCTGCGCCTATTGCCTGCGTGCGGGAGATTTGGCGGGAGCACGAATGCAATGGACGTGGGATTTCTCCCATGTACGGCGGATTTTCCTCACCCGCCTTCGCGCCGGTGATTGGCGCCCTTTGTGCTTCAGCGGTGCCTGGAGGGTTGTATGTCAGTATCTCCAGCCATTCAGGAATTTCTGCGGCAGGCCGATGTTGGGTACACCGTGCTTCCGCACCCGCGCGCGTACACCGCCAAGGAGGAGGCCGCTGTCGTCTCGGTGCCCGAGCGCTTCTGGGCCAAGGTCGTCACCTGCTTTGCCGATGGAGAGCCGGTCCAGGCCGTCGTGCCCGCCGACTGCGAGGTCGACTTCGAGAAGCTTGCGAGTCTGATTCGCGTGCCGCACGTCCGCATGGCGACCGAGGATGAGCTCGACTGGTTGTATCCGGATTGCGAGACGGGCGCGATGCCGCCGTTCGGCCCGCTCTACCGGCAGCTCGTCTTTGTGGACGCGCGGCTGGCCGACGACGAGAAGATCGCGTTCAACGCGGGCACGTTTGCGAACGCCGTCGCGATGCGCTTCGCCGACTTCGTGCGCCTGACGCATCCGACGATCGGCGACTTCGCGCGCCTGTCAAATTCAGTGCGACGCTGATCGTTCGCCAGTTTGCTCGAAGACCCGGGTACGCATTCAGGACTCCTTCGTTGGCTGTGCGGGGCCGTCGGGCGCGGTTAAGAGGGTATAACCGCGTCCGGTCACCGAGTCCGGCACGATGAGGACGTCCCCCGACCGTACCCGGCTATTTCCCCAGATGCACGGAACCTACCGGCCGCACGATCCCCACGACCAGATATCCACGGTCCATTTCTTCTTCTTCGCATCGCGCGACAGGCTGACACGAGCGAACTCGTAGGAACTGCTTCGGTTCACATGGCTAGACCCTCTCTATTCGAACGGCGGTGACCTTGTACTCGGGCGTGGCGGTCGTGTCATCGACGTGACTGCTGGTGACGGCATTCAAGAATGTCCTGACGGTGTGGAACGTGGCGAACAGCTCCCCGTTGCGCATGGCCCCATTCACATGGGCGGGAAGCGTCGCCGCTCCGTAGCGGCTGACGACGCGAACGAGATCGCCGTCGTGCATGCCGGCCTCGCCGGCATCTGCCGGTGCAATCTCCAGCAGATCCGATGGCCGCAACTCGCGCACGCGCCCCCGTCCGGTCATGGTTCCGGCGTTGAACTGGTAAAGGGATCGGCCGGTCGTCAAGACAAACGGATACTTGGGAGTCGTCTGTTCCCGCGTCGCGCGGTACTCGACGCAGCGAAGCGGTGCGGGCATGCCGGAGGCAAACGCATCAACGTGCAGAATCGGTGTGCCTGGGTGCGATTCCGAGGGGCAGGGCCACTGAAGGCCCGCGCAATCGAGCCTCGAATAGGTCATGCCCCGCGCACCTTCGCAGCCCGCACGAACCTCGTTCCAGATGTCTTCAGGTCCCGCGAAGGTGAACCCGTGCGCGTGACCCATCGCGCATGCAAGGTCGCAGATGATCGTCCAGTCGGGCTTCGACACCCCGATCGGTTGAAGCGCCTGCCGCACCCGCTGAATTCGCCGCTCGGCGTTCATAAAGGTGCCGTCCTTCTCGAAAGAGGAGCACGCAGGCAGGAAGACGGACCCGTACTGGCGGGCCGTTTCGGTCATGAAGAGATCTTGAATGACGACGAAATCCATGGCGGCAAAGGCGCGCGCCGTATCGTGAGCGTTCGGGTTGGTGAGCAGGACGTCGTAGCCGATCACCCACAGCGCCTTCAGCCGTCCGGTGCGCGCGGCGTCGAGCATCTCGATGTCATTCAGCCCGCGCGTTGCCGGGATCGCAGCGCCCCAGAGACGCTCGAATGTGCTGCGCGCGGCGTCGAGTGCAGCGGCACCGGGAAGCGAGCCCGGCTCACACCCCATGTGCGCGGCGCCTTGCACGTTGTTCTGCCCTCGAAGCGCGGTGATGCCGGCTCCCGGCTTTCCAACGTTGCCGGTGAGCAATGCCAGGTTGATGAGCGCGGTCACGCCAGCAGTGCCCTGCACGTGCTCCGTCATGCCGAGACCGTTCACAATCATCGCGGGCTTCGCCGTCGCGTAGAGCCTCGCGGCGGTGCGGATGGCATCGGCTTCGACGCCGCAGACATCTGCCACGCGCTCGGGCGGCCAGTCCTTTACGAACTGCGCGAACGCGTCGTACCCGCTGACGCGGCCGTCGACGAACGCGCGATCGATGAGCCCTTCGGCGACGATGACGTGAGCCATCGCATTGAGCAGGGGAATGTTGGCGCCGGGGCGGACGGGAAGATGGCAGTCGGCATGGCGCGCAAGCTCGATCCGGCGCGGGTCGATCACGATGAGCGCTGTGCCGTGTCGCCGTGCCGCCTGCCTGATGCGCGCACCGACGACGGGATGGTTCTCTGTTGCGTTCGCACCCACGACGAGAATCGCGGCGGCGTGCTCGATATCGTCGAAGGAATTCGTCGAGAGACCCGATCCGAATGCGTGTTTCAGCGCCGTGGAGCTTGGCGCGTGGCAGACGCGCGCACAGCAGTCGACATTGTTGGTGCCGAGGACGATGCGCGCAAATTTCTGCGTGAGGTAGTTCTCTTCGTTGGTTTGGCGCGCGGACGCAAGAACCCCCACGGCATCGGGACCGGCATCCCGCATGGCGCGTCGCAGACCCGTGACGGCGGCGGCGAGCGCCTCGTTCCACGTCGCCTTCCGCCATCCGTGCTTCTCGCGAATCATCGGCTCGGTGATCCGATCGTTCGCGGTCACGAATTCGAACGCGTAACGGCCTTTCACGCAGAGATGGCCTTTACTGACGGGTGAGCGCCGTTGGGGTTTCACCGACACAATCGCGCCGTCGCGCGTGCCGACCGAGAGCTCGCATCCGACGCCACAGTACGGGCAGACCGTGCGTGTCCATTCGCGCGCCGCGCCCAGCGTCTCGAACGTCGCGTCTTCGAGCGCGCCCGTCGGGCACGTGTCGACGCACGCGCCGCAACTGACGCATGAGCTGTGCAGCAGATTCGGCCCGTCGGGCTCGATGTGAGTGGCCGATCCGCGGTCGCGCACGTGCCACACGAACTGGCCCTGCACCTCGTCGCAGATGCGCACGCATCGGCCGCACTGAATGCACCGGGACATGTCGACGGTGATGAGCGGATGTGACCGATCGATGTGCGCTGGATCCGGCTGGCCGGTCAGTTCCTCCTCGAGCCCGCCCGTCACGATTTCCTGATGAAACGGCTTGTCGGGATCGGCATGCACGGCCGCGGCGGGATAGTGGCTGGCGAGCATCTGGAGCGTGCCGCGGCGGGCCGCTTCGACATCGGGCGGTGCGGTGTCGATGCGGAGCCCTTCGGCGACCGGCGTGGCACACGCCGGTACTGGGCGCTCGGCGCCATTGATGCGCACGAGACACAGCCGGCACGCGCCCGTTGGCGCGAGCCGTTCATCGTGGCAGAGCGCGGGCAGGTGCACGCCGACGGCGCGCAGCGCGTCGGCCAGCGACGGCGCGTCGGGCAGCATGACCTCGCGGCCGTTCAATACCGCTCGCGGCATGCGTGCCCATGGAGCAACGCGAGTGCCACCAGAAGGTATGGGCTATCCGCGGATTTCTCGTGCTGTGAAGCGGAAAATTCCGCTTCGGCCCGAGGCGATTGCGCGTTTATCCGCGCAGGCAGATCAAAGCCCCGTGGCACAACGCTTGCCCACAGCAATCATGTGAGTGTCTCTCTCCGTGCGGCGATTGTGCTCGGAAGCGTCCTGCTGCTGGGGTGGCCTGGCGTGGCGCAACAGCGGGAGACAGACGTCGAGCGGGATCTCCGGGTGTTCTACGAGAGCACCGGCCAACACACCGTGTGGATTGACGAGCGCGGGCGGCCGACGCTCGATGCGCAGAGAGTGCTCGCGCGGTTGCGCGGCGTGGCGGAGGATGGCCTCGAGCCCGGTGAATACCGGGTCGACGAGCTCGGCAGGCTGGCGATGGCCCTGGATGCCGGCGAACCGTTCTCCGCCGTCGACGCGGCGGCGTTCGACGTTGGCATGACGGCGAGCGTCCTGAAGTACTTCCGCCATCTGCATCTGGGCCGCGTGAGCCCGCGCGCGCTCGGATTCCATCTCGATCACGCGATCGAGCCGCACGATTTTCCCGCCCGCCTGAGGTCGGCACTTACTGGCGACGGCTTTGACCAGGTGATCGCAGAATTGCGGCCGGCGTTCGCGCAATACCGCGGGTTGCGTGAAGCGCTTGACGGGTATCGAGCTCGCGAGCCGTCCCGGGCGCGGCAGATCGAGTTGGCGCTGGAACGCCTGCGATGGCTTCCCGATGTCACCGGCGAGCGGCTCCTGGTGGTGAACATCCCGATGTTCTACCTCTGGGGCTGGGAGGCCGAGCGGGGCGACGGTATTCCGTCAATC
Organism: uncultured Bifidobacteriaceae bacterium; assembly: GCA_964356125.1. Classification (GTDB taxonomy): domain Bacteria; phylum Acidobacteriota; class Vicinamibacteria; order Vicinamibacterales; family JAMQPK01; genus JAMQPK01. The sequence goes on from CAYHHH010000052.1 coordinate 18,969, forward strand.
GGGATGGCAACCATTACCGGACGAGCGCGCGCGACGAGAACGCCTGTGTTTACCTCCACGATCGCATCGGTGGTGTTCAACCCCGACTGGACGGTGCCCGAGTCGATTCTCAGAAATGAAATTCTTCCGGCGATCGCCGCGAATCCGGATTACCTCGTTCAGCATCACATGGAGATGACGTGGAGCGGCGGCACGCCTCGCGTGCGGCAGGTGCCCGGCCCGTGGAATGCGCTCGGCCCCATCAAATTCGTGCTGCCGAACATTCACGGCGTGTATCTGCATGGCACGCCGGCGCCTGCGTTGTTCAAGGAGGAGCGCCGCGATTTCAGCCACGGGTGCGTGCGCGTGGCCGATCCGTTCGCGATGGCTGACTGGGTGTTGAAGGACGAGCCTGACTGGCCGCCCGACCGCGTTCGCGCGGCGGTTGGCGAGGGCGTGACGCGCAGGATCACGGTTGGCCGGCCGCCTCGCATCGTGCTGTTCTACATGACGGCGGCACTCGTACCCGAGGGCGGCGGCGTGCAATTCGCCGAAGATGTCTACGGTCACGATGCCCGCCTTGACGCGTGGCTTCAGGCGCAGACCGACGGAGGCGAACGATGAGAGCCGCGCGCGTCTTCATCGCGGCGATGCTGCTGGGCCTCGTGCCGGCATCGGCGCTGGCCCAGGCCGAAGCCGAGGCCGAAAAGCCTCGGTCCTTCGCATGGGATGTGGTCCGCGCCGCGCTGATCGACCCCACCACGTATGCGCCCGCGCTGATTTCCTATGAAGCGATTCGGCAGGATTGGAAGACGTCGCAGGTGCTCTTTGCGAACGGCTGGCTCGAGGAGAATCCCAGGTTCACCGCCAGCGGCAGACCGAACGACGTGCCGGTCGGTTATGACGAAGGCGCGAGCAGAATTCGCCGAAGCGCGCTCACCATCCTTCAGTACTCGGCCGTCAACAATGTGAGCGCCAACGTCGTCGAGCGCCTGCTCGTGGCGCGCTATCCACATCGTAAGAGGCTCATCCGCGCGCTCTCGTGGGCCGAGCGGATTGCGTTCGCCTCGCTCGTGACCTATAGCAACTCGGCCGATCACATCAGACAGGCGTCCACCAATCGCCGCCTCGCCCGCGAGTACGGCTACACCCGCCCGTAAGGAGCGCGCTATGAAATACCTGAATCGCGGAGACGCCGGCCGCCACCTCGCGGCGTGGCTGCGCAGCTACATCGGACAATCGAAGGTCATCGTCCTCGCCTTGCCCCGCGGCGGCGTGCCGGTCGCCTATGAGGTGGCGCATGCGCTCCGCCTTCCGCTCGACGTGTTCCTCGTCAGGAAGATTGGCGTGCCGTTCCATCCAGAGCTGGCGATGGGCGCCATCGCAGAAGGGGGCGTCCGCGTATTGAACCAGCACATCATCGATGAGGCGCGCATTGCGCCGAGCACCGTAGAACAGATTGTCGGGCGCGAGCGGATCGAGCTGGAGCGCCGGGACCGGCAGTACCGCAGGGGAAGGGCCCTGCGGCCGTTGAAGGGGTGGACCGTCATCCTGGTCGACGATGGGTTGGCGACCGGTGCGACCATGGAAGCGGCAGTGCGCGCGCTCCGCGAGCTGACCGACGGCCGCATTATCGTGGCTGCGCCGGTCGGCGCTCCCGATACCTGTGAACGGCTGCGCCGCATTGCCGACGAGGTCGTCTGCCCGCTTGTCCCGGACGCATTCTCAGCTGTCGGCCTCTGGTACCAAGACTTCGATCAGACGAGCGACGACGAGGTGCGGCGTCTGCTCGATCTCGCCGCCGAACCGGCCGCCAAATCCGACAACCCGGGGCGCCGGCACGAGACACATGCGCCCGCGCATCAGGAGGCGCTCGACGTCGTACGCGCCCACGCCCGCCCGCTCGCAGGCGATCCGGCGCAGTATCAGTCGCTCATCGACGGTGTGCGCGATGCCCGCGTCGTCCTGCTCGGCGAGGCGACGCATGGCACACACGAGTTCTATCGCGAGCGTGCCTTCATCACGCGCCGGCTGATTGCGGAATGCGGCTTCACCGCGGTTGCCGTCGAGGCCGACTGGCCCGACGCGTATCGCGTCAACCGGTACGTCCGGGGCGTGAGCCGTGATGAAGACGCAGTGGACGCCCTGAAGGACTTCGGACGGTTTCCGACGTGGATGTGGCGCAACGCCGACGTGCTCGATTTCATCGGCTGGTTGAAAACCCACAACGACGCGAAGCCGGCGAACGAGCGCGCCGGTTTCTACGGTCTCGACCTCTACAGCCTGCGGGCCTCGGCCCAGGCGGTGCTGACGTATCTCAACACGGTCGATCCCGATGCCGCGTCGCGGGCGCGTGCGCGGTACGGCTGCTTCGATCGCTTTGGCGACGAAATGCAGCAGTACGGCTATGCGGCCGCGTTCGGGGTGAACCAGTCTTGTGAGCGCGAGGTCGTGGCGCAGTTGACGGACCTGCATCATCGGCGCGCGGAATACGTGTCGCGCGACGGCCGCGTGGCTCCCGACGATTTCTTTTTTGCAGAGCAGAACGCCCGGCTCGTGCGGAACGCCGAGGCGTACTACCGCACGATGTTCCGGGGGCAGGTGGAATCGTGGAACCTGCGCGATCGGCACATGGCCGACACGGTCGGCGAGCTCCTCGCGTTTCTCGATCACCGGCAGTCGAACGCGCGGATCGTGATCTGGGCGCACAACTCGCACCTCGGCGATGCGCGCGCGACCCAAATGGGCGACATCGGCGAGCTCAACGTCGGGCAGTTGATGCGCCAGAAATTCGGCGCCGGCGCGTCGCTCGTGGGCTTCACCACTCACTCGGGTACGGTCACGGCGGCGTCGGCGTGGGACGGCCCGGCCCACCGCATGCACGTGAGGCCGTCGCTCGCGGGCAGCTACGAGCGCCTCCTCCATGACGCCGGGGTCTCGCGGTTCCTGCTGGATCTCCGGGGGGATTCGGAACTCGCCGGTGCACTGGAAGGGCCACGCCTCGAGCGGGCGATCGGCGTGCTGTACCTGCCGGAGACAGAGCGGCAGAGCCACTATTTTCATGCGCGGCTGCCCAGGCAGTTCGATTATCTGCTGCACTTCGACGAAACCCGGGCGCTGGAGCCGCTGGAGCAGACGGCGCTGTGGGAGAGCGGTGAGCTGGCCGAGACGTACCCATCAGGGCTGTAGCGGCTCAGAGAGAAAGGTCATATGGAACATGCTGTCGAGATTCCAGTTCAGAATGTCCGGCTCGATGGCGATCTTGTAGTGCCGCCGCACGCGTCGGGCGTCGTGCTCTTCGCACACGGCAGCGGCAGCAGCCGCACGAGCCCCCGCAATCGCGCCGTCGCAACAGCGCTCCAGTCGCGCGGCTTTGCCACGCTGTTGATGGATCTGCTCACGGAGAACGAGGAATGGCTCGACGAACGAACCGCCCAGCTCAGGTTCGATATCGACTTGCTCGCCGGCCGTCTGGTCGGGGCGATCGACTGGCTGTGCCGCTGCCCTGAGACCGAGCATCTGCCGATTGGTCTGTTCGGCGCGAGCACGGGCGGTGGCGCCGCGCTCGTCGCGGCCGCTCGGCGGCCTGGCAGCGTCTTCGCGGTGGTCAGCCGCGGAGGGCGCCCCGATCTCGCAGGGCTCGCATTGCCGCGTGTCGCCGCTCCTACGCTGCTGATTGTCGGCAGTCTCGATCGCGACGTGATTCGTTTGAATCGCGAAGCGATGGCACAGATGCGCGGCGAGGTGCGGCTCGAGCTCGTGCCCGGCGCCACGCACCTCTTCGAAGAGCGTGGAGCGCTCGAAGAAGTGGCCAGATTGGCGGGCGGATGGTTCACGCAGTGCCTGCCCGCAGGTGCGGCGATTTCCCCGAGGGCTGCGAAATAGTTCGCGCGCGCGACGTGCGGTGCGAGCGCGCTGCGCGATTTGGTCCCGATTCGGCACACTCATCCGTGGTACGGTGCTTGCCCTAGCGCAGGCCAAGAGAGGCACAATGCAACAGTCAGTGGCCGAGAACTTTTGTGACTGGGTTCGCTTGATTCAATCGGAGTACGTCGAGATGCCCGGCCTGCACCTGTCGAAACGACAGGCGCAGCGCTTGTGGAATCTCGATGCCCGAAGCACGGACGTGATCTTCAGTGCGCTCGAAGCGTCGAGCTTTCTGAGACGGATGCCGAACGACGTCTACATCAGGGCCGACGTCGGTTATTGATGACCGAGGAGTCATGAAGACGATTGCCATTGCGGCCGTCTCCGCCGCACTGCTCGTCGGAGGATTCGCGGTGATGTTCGCTGCGGGGCAGAGTGCCAGCCCGGCCAGGTCACCGTTGGTCATCGAATCGATGTACGGCCCTGATCTGTATCGCCACTACTGTGCGACCTGCCACGGCAGGGACGCAAAGGGAAGCGGACCTGCGTCGGCCGCGCTCAAAGTGCCGCCGCCGGATCTCACGCGCCTCGCGCGCGCGCGAAATGGGGTGTTTCCTGCGCGCGATGTCGAGGCAATCATCCGCGGCGAGGCGCCCGTCACGGCGCACGGGTCCGGCGACATGCCGGTGTGGGGGCCGATCTTCTACGCGTTGGATCCGTCAGACGCGCGCGTGAAGGCGCGCATCACCGCCCTCGTCGCCCATATCGCGTCAATCCAGCAGAAATAAGCGCGCCTGCCGCGCCATGCCGCCCTCCTGCTTCGCGACCCGGCGCCGCGTCATGTGCACGTGGCAGCGCACGCAGCTTGCGGTGAGCGCGATGTGCGCAGTCGCGGCCGCTTCCAAATCCCGCTTGGCGCTCGCCTCGATCAGGTCCTGCAGCGCGCGCGAAAACGCGTCGCTCTGGCGAAGGTACTCGGGCTCGGTCAGCGCGAAGCCCCATGCGGGATCGCGCACCGCCAACACCAGTGCGCGGCTTTCTCTATCGAGCACGGACCAGTTGCTGGTGACGACGGCCCCCAGAATCGCCTGGGAATGTCCGAGCTTCGCGCGCATCACTTTATTCAATTGAGGAGTGGCCTGGTCGGCCGACACGCTCATGCTCAGCACCGCGATCGCAAATGCCCCGATGAGAAATCGTATTTGTCGCGTCATGTACGCCTCCGAATGACTCGCCGCATCCACGCGGTGTCGCTGGGGAGCGCCAACACGGGCGTGTTGGCCCGGCAGAGCACCTGATAGCTGATCGATCCTTGGCGTGGGCCGAACAGCCCTTGCCCGCGCCGCCGCGTCATCACCACGAGACCGACGTGCTTGCTCGATGCGACCGCCGCGATTTCGTCCGCGGGCTTTCCGGTCTCGACGCGCACGGCCGTGGCGACATCCCTGAGCTCGTCCTGCAGTTGCGTGAGTCGTACGACGGCCCGTCGCTGCCGTTGGAGGTTGCGCCGGTAGGCGTCGACTTCCAGCCAGGGCGGGTTGCTGATGGGCTCGACAACATGGACGAGCTCGAGCTGCGTGCCCAGTTCGCGGGCCACGACGGCGGCGGCCAGCGCGTCCGCCCGATCGCGCGCGCCGATATCGACCGGCGCAATAATCATTTTGCCGGGCCAGTCCTTCGCGGGGCCGCGACTACGGCCGGTCACCGGCGGCGTGGCCAGAATCGGCAGGGGAGAGCGGCGCAGAAGACGATGCGTCGTCGAGCCCAGCATCAGCTTGTTCGTGCCGGTGCGTCCATGCGCGCCCATTACGATGACATCGCACTTCAGGCGTTCGGCCGTCCACGCGATTTCCTCGTGCGGCTTGCCCATCGCGACGTCGAGCGTAACCGAGCTCATCGGCAGACGCAGCGGCTTGATGGTGCGTTCCACGAGCCTGCGCAGCTCCTTGCGGCCCTTGTCCATGAGGGCTTTCTCGTCGTATGCCACCGCCGCCGCGGCGGCGAGCAGCGGGTCTTCGACGAAGATCACGACCAGGCGCCCCTTGCTGCGCGAGGCCAGCAGCGCCGCATACGCCAGCGCCTGCCGCGCATGCTCAGAGAAATCGACAGGGCAGAGGACGGTCTTGAAGAGTGTGGTGTCAGCCATGGATGCTCTTGTGCAGTGCAAGGCGCACGCCGCGGAAGAGTGGGTAATTCCGGCAGAAACACGTAAGAATGGTCGGGTGCCACCGCGAAATTTTCATGACGCCGGGAAGTATTCCACATGAACCAGTGGCATAGCCAGTCCGTAGACGCCGTACTGCAAGGGTTGTCGACCAGCCGCGCCGGCCTGGACGACGCGGCGGCGCAGCGTGTGCTCGAGCGAGTCGGGCCCAACCGCCTCGAGCCGCCGCAGCCGACCTCGGCGCTTCGCATCCTCGGCGATCAATTCAAGAGCGTCGTCGTCTACCTGTTGATGGCGGCCATCGGCATCTCGTTCGCACTCGGCGACCGCATCGAATCGGTTGCGATTGCCGCTGTCCTCGCCATCAACACGATCATTGGTTTCGTCACGGAGCTCCGGGCGCGCCGTGCCATGGAAGCGCTTCTGCAATTCGACGTCTCGAAGGCCACCGTCATTCGTGCGGGACAGCTGCGCACCATCGATGCGGCGACGATTGTGCCTGGCGACATCATCCAACTCGATCTCGGACGTCGGGTGCCGGCCGATGCGCGGCTGATTGATGCCACCGATTTTCGAACGGATGAAGCCGCGCTGACCGGTGAATCGCTTCCGGTGTCGAAACGCGCTGACGAACAGCTCGAGGACGGGACGCCGCTCGCGGACCGCACGAACATGGTCTACAAGGGGACGACCGCAGCCGCAGGCACGGCCGTCGCCGTCGTCACCGAAACCGGCGCGTCGACGGAGATCGGGCGCATCGGCACCTTGGTCGGCACGATCGAGGAGGGACGCACACCGCTCGAGCGTCAGCTCGACGAGCTGGGCCGGCGCCTCGTGTGGGTGGCGCTCGGCATTGCCGCGCTGGTCGCAGCCCTCGGCGCCTGGCAGGGCGCGCCGCTCGGGCTCGTGGTCGAGATGGGGATCGCGCTGGCCGTCGCCGCCGTGCCGGAGGCACTGCCTGCCGTGGCGACGATTGCGCTCGCTGTCGGCGTCCACCGGATGGCGCGCCGCCATGCGCTCGTGCGACGCCTGCCCGCGGTGGAAGCGCTCGGATCGACGACGGTCGTCTGCACCGACAAGACGCGCACGCTGACATCAGGCTTGATGACGCTCGTGCGGCTCTGGACGGATGGCCGCGATGTCGCGATGCGTGACGAGCTGCAGGTACGCGAGGGGGCCGTCATTGCGGCGCTGGAAATCGCGGCGCTCGCGAGCCGGCCGCAGCCGCGCGCAGAGGGGAAACGCGAGGTGTACGGCGATCCTGTCGATGCGGCGCTGCTGACTGCCGCAGAAAAAGCCGGCATCGACCGCGCAGCACTCATATCGGAGCGGCCGCAGGAAGGCATCGTGCCATTTTCGAGCGATCGCAAGTTCATGGCGTCGTTCTATCGAAGCAGCAACGGATTGGTCGCGTATGTGAAGGGTGCTCCACGCAAGATTCTGGAGCTGAGCGCGCTAGACGAGACCGCGCGTCAGTCGGTGCTTGGCGCGAACGATGCGATGGCCGGCGACGGTCTGCGGGTGCTCGCGCTCGCATCGGGGCCTGTCGCTGACGCCACCGAGTCTGCGATTCAGGGGCTGACCTTCGTGGGCCTGGTTGGCTTTGCCGATCCACCCGCGGACGGCGTGAAAGAGGCGATCGTGCGTCTGCGTGCCGCGGGTCTGCGGACCGTGATGCTCACCGGCGACCAGCGCGCCACCGCTGCCGCCGTCGGGCGTGAGCTGAATCTGTTGAGCGAGGGGCAGTCCATCATCGACGGCCGCGAGCTCGATGCACTGTCGGATACTGACCTGACCGTGCGACTCTCGGAGATCGCCGCATTCAGCCGAATCACGCCGCAGCACAAGCTCCGCCTCGTCCAGGCGCTCCAGGCTCGCGGCGACATCGTCGCGATGCTTGGAGACGGCGTGAATGACGCGCCCGCGCTTCGGAAAGCGGACATCGGTGTGGCGATGGGGATTCGGGGCACCGATGTCGCGAAGGAGGCGGCGTCGATCGTCCTGCAGGACGATCGCTTCGAAACGGTGACCGCCGCCGTCGAAGAAGGGCGCATCATCTTCGACAATATCCGCAAGTTCGTCTTCTATCTGTTTTCGTGCAACGTCGCCGAGGTGCTGGTGCTGTTGTGTGCGGCGCTGGCCGGGCTGCCGATGCCGCTGCTGCCTCTCCAGATTCTGTGGCTCAACATGGTCACCGACACCTTTCCGGCCCTCGCGCTGGCGCTGGAGCCCGGCGATGCGGACGTGATGCAGCGGCCGCCGCGGGATCCGAGAGAGGCGCTTCTGTCACGGCAATTTCTCTCGAGCGTGGCCCTCTACGGCGCGTTGATTACGGCAGTGACGCTCGCCGCGTTCGTCTGGTACGTTGAGGGGCCGATTCGGCAGGCGCAGACCATCGCCTTCATGACGCTGGCATTCGCGCAGCTGTTTCATCTCGGCAATGCGCGCAGTGAAGAGCCGTTGGCCGGCTGGACGCACCTGTCGAACCCCTACGCGCTCGGTGCCGTGGCGTTATCAATCGCGCTGCAGTTGCTCGCCATCTACGTGCAGCCGCTCGCCCGTGTGCTTGGCGTGGAACCATTGGACGCGCGCAGCTGGCTTATCGTCCTCTCGTTGGCGGTCATACCTGCTGTGGTGGGCCAGGGGATCAAGCTCGCGCGCCGCGTGATCCGGCGGCGGCCCGCGGCGGCTCGTGTGTGACGTCTCGATCGACGCGCAGTACGTAGGGTCCGGCTTCAGCCTGACCGTCACTCATCAGTACGTAGGGTCCGGCTTTAGCC
>CAYHHH010000053.1:0-27388 GCA_964356125.1 uncultured Bifidobacteriaceae bacterium
GGGCGTCTGCGGGTGGGCGCGGCGGTCGGCATTGCGCGCGATACACCGGAACGCGCGGCTGCCCTCGTGGCGGCACATGTCGACGTCGTCGTCGTCGACACGGCGCACGGCCATTCGCAGGGGGTGCTCGACATGGTGGCACGCATTCGCCGCGAGCATCCGGGCATCGACCTGATTGCGGGCAACGTGGCGACCGCGGAAGCCACCGAAGCGCTCATCGAGCGCGGAGTCGACGCGGTGAAGGTCGGCATCGGCGCCGGATCGATCTGCACGACGCGCGTCATCGCCGGCATCGGCGTGCCGATGATTACGGCGGTCATGGAGTGCTCGCGCACCGCCGCGGCGCACAATGTTCCGGTGATTGCCGATGGCGGCATCCGATTCTCCGGCGACATCACGAAGGCCATCGCCGTGGGCGCCAGCTCCGTGATGATCGGCAATCTCTTCGCGGGCACTGACGAGAGCCCGGGCGAGCTCATCCTGTATCAGGGACGCAGCTTCAAGGAATACCGCGGTATGGGCTCGATCGGTGCCATGCGCCGCGGCAGCCGCGATCGATATTTTCAGGACGAGTTCGAGCTCGAGTCCGACAAGGGCGCGCAGGAAAAGCTGGTGCCCGAAGGCATCGAAGGCCGCGTGGCCCACAAGGGCAGCGTCGCGTCGATGATTCACCAGCTGGTCGGCGGGCTTCGCGCGGGTATGGGCTACTGCGGCTGCCCCGATATTCCTGCGCTCCAGAAGGAAGCGCGCCTCATCAAGATTACGCAGGCCGGCTTCCGTGAGAGCCACGTCCACGACGTGACGATCACGAAGGAAGCTCCGAACTATCGCTCAGAGTAGAAAAAGGGGACGGGAATCTTTTTCAGTAGCATCACCGAAAAAGATTCCCGTCCCCTTTTTCGATCGTGATACGGCGATGGTCGTTGCCTAGGTCCTCGATTTTCACACTCACACAACCTTCTAACGGTCGCGGTAACCGCTCGGCCCATTCGATCGCGACGACTGCTCCATTCGCCAGCTCTTCCAATCCCAAATCGTCAACTGCGGCGCCGTGTTCGAGGCGATAGAGATCGACGTGCACGAGCGGGGTGCGCCCTTTGTAGTGCTGGATTAACACGAACGTGGGGCTCGAGACGTCGTCGGGGTTCGCGCCGAGGCCGGCGGCCATGCCGCGCACGAACGAGGTCTTGCCGGCCCCGAGGTCGCCGTGAAGAAGGACGAATGTTCCCGGCGGCAGCGCCGCGGCAATCTTTTTTCCGAGCGCGAAGGTGTCGTGTTCGGAATAGGTGGTGACGATCTCAGGACTGGCCATTGGAAGGTTTGACGCGCCGGCGAGCTGTCAGCTCGAGCACGGCGTCACCCAGATGCGCGGCGAGATCGCCGGCCGTCATCGCCACTTCCCCTTCGTCGGCTTCGGTCAAATCGCCGGCGAGCGCGTGCAGGTACACCGCGATCTTGCACGCCGCCTCGGCGTCGAGCAGCTGCGCCAGCCATGCAGCCAGCACGCCCGTCAGCACATCGCCGGTGCCCCCGGTGGCCATGCCCGGATTGCCCAGCGGGCTGATGAACACTTTGCCGTCTGGCGTCGCGATCAGCGTGCGATAGCCCTTCAGCACGACGTAAATCTGATGCTGCACCGCGAAGTCGCGCGCGACGTCGAGGCGGCTCGCCTGCACTTCGTCGACCGATGTATTTGCGAGCCGCGCCATCTCGCCCGGATGCGGAGTGATGATGATGGGGCGCGCGCCTTCCCCGCCATTTTGCAGACGGTCGGGATCCGACGCGATCGCGTTCAGTGCGTCCGCGTCGAGGACGAGCGGGCTTTCGCTTTTCTCGATCAGCTCCTGGATGAACACGGTGACGTCGGGACCGGTGCCGAGGCCAGGTCCGACAGCAATCACGTCCTGCTCGAGATCGAGAACGGCCTCGAGCGCGCCCGCGGCCAGCGTGCCTTCGGCGGTCTCTTCGAGCGGCACCGTCATGTATTCGGCCCCCATCGCCGCGACGATCGGTTGCGCGCTGCGGGGCGTGGCCACCGTGACGAGACCCGCGCCGGATCGCAGAGCGCCCATCGCGGCCAGATTCGCGGCGCCGGTCTTCCCGCGCGACCCGGCAACGATGAGCACATGCCCGTAGTCGCCCTTGTGCGAATCCGCCTCGCGCGGCTGAAGAATCTCGCGCATCCCCTCGCGTGTCAGCAGGTCGAGGCGAGGGCCGGCAAGGTTGTCGATGACTTCGGGAGGAATGCCGATGTCGGCGACGACGATATTGCCCGCGAGCGCTTCAGCCGGCGGCAGCACGAGCGGCAGCTTCGGCGCCGCGAGCGTCACCGTGATGGCCGCGTGGATGCACTCGCCGATCGGCTCCGCGTGATCGGCAGACATCCCGCTTGGCAAATCGATGGCAACGACCGCGATGCCCGACGCGTTCACATCGGCCGCGACCGTTTCCATCATTCCGGCCAGCGGCGATTTGAGGCCGGTGCCGAAGATGGCGTCGACGATGAGGTCGCACTGGGAAATTTCAGAGAAATGGAGGTCCCACGCCTGCTCGTCGGAAATCTCGACGACCGTGAGACCCAGCCGACCGAGGATCTCGAGGTTGAGGCGGGCATCGCCTTTGACGGCGGCCATCGTCGCGATGACGAACACCGATACGTCGACGCCGCGCTGGTGCAGCGTGCGCGCCACGACGAATCCGTCGCCGCCGTTGTTGCCGGGGCCGCACAGGACGGCAACGCTGCGGTCGGAGAGATCCTCGTACGCGGCTTCGAGCGCGGCGACGACCTGCCGCCCCGCGTTTTCCATGAGCACCATCGACGGAATACCGATCTCGTCGATGGTCTGACGATCGGCATCCCGCATCTGGGCGGCGTTCAAGACTCGCATTTACGTACTGGCGTACTCCGCGACGTCGGGACAGGTGCAGATGAGATTGCGATCGCCGTGGGCGTTGTCGATGCGGCCGATCGGCGGCCAGAACTTGTCGGCTTTGACGAACGGCAGTGGAAACGCCGCCTGTTCACGGCTGTACGCGTGCGCCCAGTCGCCGGCGGCGATTGCCGCGGCCGTGTGCGGAGCATTCTTCAGCACGTTGTCTTTCGGATCGGCCTTGCCGTCCACGACCGCCTGAATCTCCTGGCGAATCGCGATCATCGCGTCGCAGAAGCGATCGAGCTCTTCCTGCGACTCGCTTTCGGTCGGCTCGATCATCAGCGTGCCCGCGACCGGAAACGAGACCGTCGGCGCGTGGAAGCCATAATCCATCAGGCGCTTCGCCACGTCGAGCTCTTCGACGCCTGAGGCCTTGAAGCGGCGCAGATCGAAAATCATCTCGTGCGCGACGGTGCCGTTCGGGCGCGTATACAGCACGTCGTAATGCGGCTCGAGCCGCTTCTTGATGTAGTTCGCGTTGAGGATGGCGTGCTTCGTCGCGTTCGTCATCCCGTCGGCGCCCAGCATGCGGATGTAGCCGTAGGAAATCAACAGAATGCTCGCCGAGCCCCAGGGAGCGGCCGATACGGCGCGAATCGCCTCGGGGCCGCCGACACGCACGACCGGATGGCCCGGCAGAAACGGCGCAAGATGCGCGGCGACGCCAATCGGTCCCATCCCGGGCCCGCCGCCCCCGTGCGGAATGGCAAATGTCTTGTGGAGGTTGAGGTGGCACACGTCGGCGCCGATGGCCGCGGGGCTCGTGAGCCCGACCTGCGCGTTCATGTTCGCGCCGTCCATGTACACCTGACCGCCGTGCCGATGAATCACGGCGCAGATGTCCTGGATGGCGTCCTCGAACACGCCGTGCGTGGATGGATATGTCACCATGAGCGCCCCGAGGCGATCGCGGTACTGCTCCGCTTTGGCTTTCAGATCGGGCACGTCGATGTTGCCATTGGCATCGGTCGCCACGACGATGACGTTGAGCCCGGCCATCACCGCGCTGGCGGGATTGGTTCCGTGCGCCGATGCGGGGATTAGCACGACGTCGCGCTTCGCATCCCCGCGTGAATGGTGATACGCGCGAATGGCCATCAGGCCCGCGAGTTCCCCCTGCGCCCCGGAGTTGGGCTGCAGCGACACGGCCGCGAATCCCGTGATGACGGAGAGCGACTGCTCGAGCTCGCTGATGACCTGCGCGTAACCCTGCACCTGATCGAGCGGCGCGAACGGATGAATGGCCGAGAACTCTGGCCACGTGACCGGAATCATCTCGGACGCCGCGTTCAGCTTCATCGTGCAGGAGCCGAGCGGAATCATCGAACGGTCGAGGCCGACGTCTTTGCGCTCCAGTCTCTTCAGGTAGCGCATCATCTTCGTCTCCGACCGATGCGCCGAGAAGACCGGGTGCGTCATGAACGCCGACTTGCGCACCAGGGCGTTTGAGACTGCACGCGGCGACTCGGCATTCGTGATGCGAGGCGCCGGCTTCCCCGCTGCTTCTGCGAGGACGGCCGTGACGGCCAGCACGTCATCCAGCGTCGTCGTTTCGTCGAACGCGATGCCGATGTGCGCGCTGTCAAAATACCGGAAATTCAATCGCGCGCGCTCGGCGATCGTCCGTACCGCGACGGTCGTTTCGCCGATGCCGTCCGGCACGTGGATGCGCAGCGTGTCGAAGTACGTCTCGTTCTGCTGCGTGTAGCCCAACGCTTTCGCCGCGGTCTCGAGCGTCGATGCGAGGGCGTGCGTCCGCTGCGCGATCGCCGTCAGGCCATCCGGCCCGTGATACACGCCGTACATGGCTGCCATGTTCGCGAGCAGCGCCTGTGCCGTGCAGATGTTCGAGGTCGCCTTTTCGCGCCGGATGTGCTGCTCGCGCGTCTGCAGCGCCATCCGATATGCCAGATTGCCGTGTGAGTCGACCGAGACGCCGATGATGCGGCCCGGCGCCTGCCTCACGAACGTTTCGCGCGTCGCGAGAAACGCCGCGTGCGGTCCGCCATAGCCCATCGGCACACCGAGCCGCTGGGCGCTGCCGACGACCACATCCGCACCGATCTCGCCTGGCGGCACCGTAATCGTGAGCGCCAGCAGATCGGTCGCGACCGCGACCAGGACCTGTTGTTCGTGCGCGCTCGCGATGAAGGCGCGGAGATCGACGAGCGCGCCGTAGTCGTCGGGCGACTGCACGTACGCGCCGAACACGTCGCCGCTGAACTGCGCCGACGCCGGATCGCCGTACACGATGGTGATGCCGAGCGGCTCCGCGCGTCCTTTGAGCACGTCGAGCACCTGCGGGTACGTGCGCTCGGACACCCAGAATGTGTTCCGCGCTGCGGCGCCCTGCCGTCCCTGCACCCGATGCAGCAGCGTCATCGCCTCGCCCGCGGCGGTCGCCTCGTCGAGCAGCGACGCCGTCGCAATGTCCATCGCCGTCAAGTCGCGCACCAGCGTCTGGAAATTGAGGAGCGATTCGAGGCGCCCCTGCGCGATTTCCGCCTGATACGGAGTGTAGGGCGTGTACCACGACGGATTCTCGAACAGATTCCTGAGGATGACGCTCGGCGTAATCGTGCCGTAGTAGCCCATGCCGATGAACGACCTGAAGCGCTGGTTCTTTGCGGCCACCGTGCGCAGGCGATCGAGATACTCGTGCTCGGTTTCGGCCGGCGGCAACTGGAGCGGCGTTGTCAGTCGAATGCTGGCCGGCAGCGCCGCATCAATCAATGCGTCGAGCGAGCGCGCGCCGATGACGCGCAGCATGTCGGCCTGCTGCCTGTCGTCGGGGCCGATGTGCCGTTGTTCGAACGTGTCTGGCGAATCGATGGGCATGTGTCGCGTTACTTCACGAGGTCTGCGTACTGATCATTATTGAGCAAATTGTCGACCTCGCGGGCGTTGCTGAGCTCGATGTCGTACAGCCACGTGCCGTGGGGATCGGTGTTGACCAGTTCGGGCTTCGAGGCCAGGTCTGGATTGACGGCGACAACTTTTCCCGATGCCGGACTGTAGAGCTCGGACACCGCCTTGACCGACTCAATCGTGCCGGCGGCTTCTCCCTGCGATACCGCGCGGCCGACGTCGGGAAGCTCGACGAACACGACATCGCCCAGCTGCTTCTGCGCGAAGTCGGTAATGCCGACGCGGCCGAGGTTGCCGGTCACAACGATCCACTCATGGTCTTTCGTATAGCGGCGGTCGGTAGGATACATAAGTCAGCTCCGGGAACGTTTATAGAACTGCCGCGGGACGACCTTCGCGGGCACGCGGCGGCCCCGAATATCGACCTCGAACTCTGTGCCGTCGGCGGTTGCCGCGATCGGCAGATACGCAAAGCCGATGGATTTCTTCAGTAGGGGCGTCTGCGTGCCGCTCGTCACGATACCTTCGGCTCCGCCCGCATACGCCTTGTAGCCGTGGCGCGCGATGCCGGGCGCCGTCATCTCGAACCCGACGAGCTTGCGGCTCACGCCGGTACGCTTCTGCTCGTCCAGCGCAGGCTTGCCGATGAAATCACTTTTCTTCCAACCGACGATCCAGCCGAGATCGGCCTCGAGCACAGAAGTGGTTTCGTCGATGTCCTGACCGGAGAGGTGCATCCCGGCTTCGAGGCGCAGCGTGTCGCGCGCGCCGAGGCCGACCGGCACAATCCCGGCCTCAGCGCCGGCCTCGAGTATGGCGTTCCACACGCGATCGGCCGATGCCGGCGGTATGAAGAGCTCGAAGCCATCCTCGCCTGTGTAGCCGGTTCTCGAGATGGTGCTTCGCACGCTGGCGACTTCACCGTGCGCAAACCAGTAGTACTTGATGGACGATAAATCGACCGTCGTGAGTTTCTGGACGATCCCGACGGCTTCAGGGCCCTGAACCGCGAGGAGCGCGTATCTCGAGCTCGAGTTCACGACCGCAACGTCGCCCATGTCTTTCGTATGCTCGGCAATCCATTTGTACTTCTTCGGAATCTCGCCCGCATTGACGACGAGCAGGTAATGGTCGCTGGCAAGCCGGTACACGAGCAGATCGTCGACGAACGTGCCATCGGGGGTCGTCAGGGCCGAGTACTGCGCCTGGCCGACGCTCAACTTCGCCGCGTCGTTGCTGGAAACCTTCTGAACGGCCGCCAGCGCGTCCTTACCGGCGATCTCGATCTCCCCCATGTGGCTGACATCGAACAGGCCGGCTTTCGTGCGCACGGCAAGGTGCTCGTTGATGATGCCGGAGTACTCCACCGGCATGTCCCAGCCGCCGAACGGCACCATGCGCGCGCCTAGTGCGCGATGCCGGGCGTTGAGTGGCGTGTTCTGAAGCTGTTCGGTGGTGGATTCGGTCATTAAGGCACGGGCCGAGGAGCTGAAGCCGTCAAGGTACTATGCGCGCACCTGCGGGTCAAGGGAGCGGCGGGCGATAGCGATCTGACGGGTGACCAGTCCGTCAGATCGACCAGTTCGCACGTGCGCGTGGCTCAGCGTTTGGTGAAGCGGCGTATCGCGCTGCCGGGCCGGAACAGCGCGAGGGCAATCGACAGTGCGAGGACCCCGATGATGACGGCGCTCGCCATGACGTCGTTCGCGGCCACGTCAGCGGTGCGATTCATCAACGGGATGGCAAGTGCCAGGATCAATCCGGCGAACGCCACGCCGACAAACACCTCAATGATGACGCCGAGCAGAAGATTGCGCATAGGTCCTCAGAACGGGAGCATGAAGCAGCCGATGAACTGCCAGATGTATTGGTACGATCGGATGGCCCATTCCCACGAGCACAACTGATAGATGAGATCTCTGCTCCACCAGTTATATTCCGTCGACTCGATGGCGCAGCTCTGGAACAGGCCCCACGAGCTCATCAGCGCGACTTGATAGCCGCCGATGCAGTCGATGTACACGCCTGGCGCTCGTTTGGCGTTCACAAGCCGTAACGCGGCGCGCTGCTTCCGCGTGATCCGCTTGGCGATGCGCATGGGGGCGTCGGCGTCGCCATCGATCAAGTGCACGACAGCGCCGTCGACAAGTGCGCTCACTGCCAGCGCGCCATCCTCTTCAGCTTCATCGCGCTGCTCCAGTTCAGCGACCAACCGCTTGAAGGACCGCACGGCCTGCGAGCCCGTCAGCAGCCCCCGGACGGCGTCGTGCTTGTCCTGTTTGTCCGATCGCGGATCGACCCGAACGATCTTCTGTCCCCTCGCGACCTGGAAGCCGCTCTGGCTGAGCGCGATCGTGACGACATCCTTCCCCTGAGATAACCGGAGCGTCGCATCCCCGGTATGCGCGACGACTTTTTCGAGCACGAAGTCTCCGCCTCTGAGCGTCAGCACCGCGTTGCCGGCGGTATCGGTGCTTGCCGTAAAGGTGGTCCTGGTGGCCGCATCGTGCTCCTGATACGTGCGCCGCTGCCCGTTGCCCTGCGCCGACGCCATGGCGGGGGTAACCGCCATGGCCGCCATGAGGGCCATTACCTGTGTGGTCCGAGACATAGATTCCTCCAGACGGACGTGCGCATGACCTCACACGGCACCTGCCGTGCCCCGCTCCGCTTGTCCCGTTGTGCCGGGTGCGTCCGGCCTAGCTTTCTTTTACATACTCAGGCGATCGCTCGTGCGCGCTGCTCACCTGCAGACCGTGCGCATACCGCAGGTACGCCTGAAGCGTGTGATAGCTGATACCGAGCGCGCGGCACGCTTTGCGCTTGTTGCGCCCGCTCCGCTCGAGGACCAGCCTGACGTAGCGGCTGCCCCACGCGCGAAGCGTGTCGTTGCGCACCATGGACGGCAGCAGCACGTCGCCAAACCCGTCGCGGATGCGGATCGGCAGGTCGTCGACCTCGATCGTCGCGTGCCGCGCCAGCGCGAGCGTGCGCTCCATCATGCGCTCGAGCTCGCGGACGTTGCCCGGCCAGTCGTAGGTGAGCAGCGCGTCGGCAGCCCCTCGCGAGAGCGTGAGCCGGCGCGTCTGGTCGTGCCGCGCGAGAAAATACGCCGCCAGCTCGAGAATGTCTTCACGGCGCTCTCGTAACGGGGGCACGTGAATCTCGATTCCCGAAAGCCGGTAGAACAGATCGGCTCGAAACAACCGCGCCTCTACCAGGCCGCAGAGCTTCGTGTTCGTGGCTGCCACGATACGTGCGTTGATCCGGTGAAGCCCGTGACCGCCGACACGCTCGATGGCGAGATCCTGAAGCGCCCGCAACAGCTTCGCCTGTGCCGACAGCGACAGGTCGGCGACTTCGTCGAGAAACAGCGTGCCGCCATCCGCGCACTCGAATTTGCCACGGCGCCCGCGCACGCCCGTGGCCGTGCGGTCTTCGATGCCGAACAGCTCGGCCTCGAGCAGCGACTCGACGAGCGCCGCGCAATTGACCGGGACGAACGGCCCGCGCCGGCGCGCGCTGATCTCGTGAATCTGGCGCGCGACCAGCTCCTTGCCGGTGCCGCTCTCGCCGTCGATGAGGGTGACGAAGTCCGTCGCCGCCACTCGCTCGATGCGATCTCGAACCGACCGCATGACCGCACTGGATCCGATGAGCGGTGCCGCGCCATCGCGTCGCATGCGCGGTGCGAACACAAGCGGCGTGCCATCGGCCGGTTGTGCGCCTGTCACGTGTTCCATTGCATTTCTCCTACTCACCGCACGAGCCGTCCGTATCAGCCGGGGTAGTTGCTTCACGCCACTGCCTGACGGCCGTGCCTCACGAGCGTCACGGGCCCGGCTCTACCCCATGGGTCGTCGCTTCCCCAAAGAGAACCTGCTCTTCGAACATCAGCGCGCCTCGATATCGGATGCGCTCCCGGCCGAGCAGTGCCACGTGACAACGAAGAATGCGTCCGGTGACGCGAAATAACGGCACCGGTTCACCCACCTGCACCTCGACGCGCATGCCGGGCAGCAGCCGCCAATCCGTTTCGATGAGCGCACCGCCTGACGAGAGATCGAGGATGAGCGCCGTCCGCCCGGGCCGCAGCCGCGCGCGGTCCATGCCCGGCGTTGCGAATCCAGCCACGCGCGGCGACGCGCGACGATCGCGCGTTACCGCACCAGCCACGTGCGTTCTTCAACATTGAATTCGAAGATGCGCGTACGCCCCGTCGCTCCGAGCACACGCACCGCGAACTGGTTGCCGCGAATGCTCCGAATGAACAGCGTGCCCGAGGTCGACGACCCTGTCGGACTGAAGCTGAGCAGCGTCGAGCTGCCAATCTGAACCGGGTCGCTTGTGTTGAAGGGCCCCGGATCGATGCCTGTGACGCCCGGCTGAATACCGAACTCGACCCCGGAGAAGTGATAGTCGAGCCGCTCGTTCGACGTAATCGGGATGTCGATGCCATGTGCGATATCGGCGGAGCGTACGCCGTTGCGGTTGCCGTCGACGTAGCTTTGCAGCCAATACCCATCTGGCTGAGATCGAAATCGGATCGCCACATGGGCCGAGCGCCTGACGGCCTCCAAACGAGCCAACGCCATGCGCCCGGCCACGTAGCCGGCTGCCCCGGCTGCCCTCGATCGGTCGACGCTGCTGTGCGCCAGCGGAATGGCGGCTCCGCCGACGATCACCATGAGTGTCATCGCCATCAACATCTCGAGCAGTGAGTAGCCGTTGGTGCTCATTTCCTGCTTTCAGTGACCGTCAACCGATCCTTGATCTTCAGAAAGCTCTTTTCACCGATGCCGCGCACGTTCATGACCTCTTCTATCTTCTTGAAGGGACCGTTCCTCGTGCGGTACTGGACGACGAGCTCCGCGGTCTTCGGGCCGATGCCCGGCAGCGACGCGATTTGCGCGGCGGTGGCGCTGTTGAGGTTGACGACTTCGGTGGAGACGACGGTCGCGGTGACCGGCGGCTTCGTGGCGCGCCCGCCTCCGCCTTGCGGCTTCGGCGCGGCAGGCTGGGCGAACAGCGGCGATGACAAGAAGACGAGAGCGGCGACGAGCACGAGTACTGAGCGTTTCATACTGTCCTCCTTCTTTAAGATGTCGCGGGGCCCCACCCCCACGACCTGTGCCTCGCGGCCTGCGCCGCTCGGCGGGTGAATGTGAAATGGCCCCGACGATGATGTTTTGCGCGGACAACCGATGGGGGTCAGGCACCGGTGCGCATTCGCAGAAGGTGTCGGGGCCGCTCCGTCCCATGGCAAGAGACGCACCGCCCCGCTCGTGCGCGAACCGTCATCGAAAGCTCTTGAACGCGTGCGGGTTGTCCGTGCGTGGCGGAAAGGTCGGAAGAACGTGCGGCTCGCGCGCCATGAAAATGACCACGCGAGTTGCCGGTATAATGGGCCAATCCCTTGCCGATCGATTCGCGCCCCCGGCGTTTGCTCACCGTTTTGTTCCCGGCGCTCCTGGTGCCCCTGCAACTGCTGTTGTTCGGCCCTCACACGATCTACGCGAGCAACGTTCAGGAATTCAGCGCACCCTTCTGGAGTCTCATCGTCCATGTCGTGCCTGCGATGCTCGCGATCGCGGGGGCGCTCGTGGTCATCGGCATCGCACTGCCGGCAAAGGCGTTTCCGTACTACGTGGTTGGCCTGGCAGCGCTCGGCATCACCCTGTGGGCGCAGGGCAACCTCATGGTCGGCGACTACGGCGTGCTCAATGGGCAGGACATCGAGTGGAGCGGCCACTCGTGGCGCAACGGTTACGAGCTGGCGCTCTGGCTCGTCGTGCCTGCCGTGCTGGTATTCTTCGCGCGGCAGGTGTTTTCAACCGCCGTGTTCGCCAGCCAAATCCTGATGGCGCTGCAGATGGTGTTGCTGGCCTATACGGCCCTGCAGGCCGACCCGGAGGCGCGGGCCACGTGGGAGGGAGCGCCCGAGGCCATCTTCGAGCTTTCCTCGAAGCAGAACGTCTTTCACTTTGTGCTCGACGGGTTCCAGTCGGATGCCTTTCACGACATCCTCAAGGCCGAGCGTGCCGAGATCGATCGTCAGTACTCCGGTTTCACGTTCTTCAAGAATCACATGGGCGCGTTTCCGACCACCATCGTGAGCATCCCTTCGATGCTCACCGGCTCGGTCTATCGCAACCAGGAGCCGATGCGCCGGTTCATCGCCAGGGAATTCAAGCGCGCGTCGATCTTCCGCGCGATGCGCGATCAGGGGTACCAGGTCGACGCGGTGTCGGGCCTGACGTACGACAAGCCGTCGACGACGAACTATTACCGGTTGCCGACGCCCTACGTCACCTACGACGCGTACGTGCGATTTGCGGCCTGGCAGCTTGCGGACCTCGCGCTGTTCCGGCACTCGCCGCACGTGCTCAAACCCTGGGTCTACAACGATCAAGCATGGCGGCTGCAGACGACGTTCGGCCAGTCAATCGATACGCCGGGCCGGCGCTATATGCCGGTTAATGGCCAGGCGTTCATGGCCGACTACACCGCCCGCGCGCACGTGGCGCACGATCGCCCCAATTACAAGTACCTGCACATCGGCATTCCGCATTGGCCTGTGTCGGTCAATGCCGCCTGCGAGTACATCGGCCCGAAATCGCTGCGGCGCCCGAACTACACGGAGCAGGCGCGCTGCGGTATCCGGCGTGTCGGTGCGTTTCTCGACAAGCTGCGCGCGCTCGGGCTCTACGACAGCAGCCTCATCCTGATTTCATCGGATCATGGCGTTGCGCTGCCGCCCGAGGGATTCACCGGCGATCGTGACGTGTTCGGCGGCCCGCTGTCCGAGATGTCCGGCAGCGCACTCGCCCTGCTGATTGTGAAGCCGCCTGCCGCCACGGGCCCGGTCCGCGTATCGGACGCGCCGAGCGCCATCAGCGACATTCCCGCAACGATTGTCGACACGCTCGGGTTGAAGAACCCGTTCGCCGGCACGTCCGCGCTGAAGCTCGACGAGCACGCGCCGCGCCCGCGCCAGTTCGCCACCTACCAGTGGAGCTCGGCCGAGTGGCAGGCGGATTTTTTTCCGTACATGGATATCTTCACGGTTGACGGGAGCGTGACCGCCGGCAGTGCGTGGAAAACCGAGGAGCCGATTTACGCGCCGAAAACGACCCCGGAGGGACGGTCGCGCGGGTTCTATCGGCCCGAGCGCGGCGCACCCGGTGAGGTGTTCAGGTGGAGCACGCCGCTGGCGTTTCTTCATCAGCCTGCCGACGCTCGCGGCGTGGAATTGAACGTGCGCTCGAACTCGGATAAGCCGCAGACGCTGACGGTCGAGCTGCGCGGCACGGTCATCGACAAGCGGGTGCTCAGCGATCATGACTGGCACACGCTGAGCTATTCGATTCCGCCGTCCAAGAATACGCCCCCTGGCGGCGAATGGCTCGTGCTGCGAATTGACCCGGCGTGGAAGGTTCGCGGCGACCGCCGCATCTTCGGCGTGATGACGCGCGATTTGAAGTGGATTAACTAGGGTTCCGATACCACTCGAGCGTCTTTTTCAGACCTGCCTCGAGCGAGACCGACGGCTCATACCCCAGCAGCGTGCGGGCGCGCGTGATATCGGCCAGCGAGTCTTTGACGTCGCCGTGCCGCGTCGGGCCGTAGGTCACCTCGAGTTGGCTCCCAACTGCGTCGCGCATCGTGGCAAATACCTTATTCAGCGAGATGCGCGAGCCGGTGGCGACGTTCACGACCTTCCCCGATGCGCCCGGAGCTTTCACCGCCTTCAGTACCCCGTCGACGACGTTCGCCACGTAGGTGAAGTCGCGCGTCTGCTCGCCGTCGCCGTAAATCGTGGGCGCGGTGTTCTCGAGCAGCGCCTTCGCAAACACCGAGATGACGCCGGAATAGGGCGAGGAGGGATCCTGCCGCGGCCCAAACACGTTGAAGTAGCGGATGGTCACCGTCTCGAGACCGTAGAGCGCCGTGAACATCTGCATGTACTGCTCGCCGACCAGCTTCTGCAGCGCGTACGGCGAGAGCGGGTTCGTCGGCATGTCTTCGTGCTTGGGCAGCGTGGGCGTGTTGCCGTAGGCCGACGATGAGCCGGCATAGACCACGCGCGTGACGCCCGCGTCGCGCGCCGCGACCAGCACATTCAGCGTCGAGTCGATGTTGGCGCGGTTGGACGTAATGGGATCGTCGACCGATCGCGGCACCGACGGAATGGCCGCCTGATGCAGCACATAGTCGATGCCCTCGACGGCGCGCTTCGCGACCGCAAGGTCCGCCAAGTCGCCTTCGAGAAAATCGATGCCGGAGAGGTGCGCGAGATTCCTGCGATGGCCGGTGATCAGGCTGTCGACAACGCGGACCTGTTCGCCGCGGCGAACGAGCTCTTCAGTAAGGTGGGATCCGATGAAGCCTGCGCCACCGGTCACGAGGAATGAAGACATTCAGTAAGTAGAAAGTGAAAAGTAGAAAGTAGAAAGTAGAAAGTAAAAAGTGCCGCAGTCGGCCGTAAGCCGAATTCTGTCCGCCTTCGCTCGCGCTTGCGCGCGAGCTTCGGCGAGACGATCATTCCTCTAGTCCCGGCATTGCTGACGGGATCAAGCGACCTACCCGGAAACTTCGGACGGGCCGTCCTCTCATCCGCCTTGGCCCGCAATACGCGGACGTCGGCGAACGTCGTTTCCCTATTTGGTCTTGCTCCGTGCGGGGTTTTGCCTGCCATCTGCCTTACAGCAGACGCGGTGCGCTCTTACCGCACCTTTTCACCCTTACCCCCCCTTCGCGCCTTACGGCGCTACGGCGAGGCGGTATATTTTCTGTGCCACTAGTCCTTCAGGTTGCCCTGACCGGGCGTTACCCGGCGCACTGCCCTTCGGAGTTCGGACTTTCCTCCCCGCCTTCGCACCTTGCGGCACGTCAGCGCGGCGATCATCTGTCCGACTGCGACGTTTTCTATTGTACTTCACGGTCCGGCTCAAGCCGGACCCTACATACGGGTTTGGACTCTGGACTCTGGACTCTGGACTTTTACCCGTCGGTTTCCTGACGTATCGCGTACTGTTCGAGCTTCTTGTAGAGGTTGCTGCGCGGCGTGCCGATGACTTCGGCGGTTTTCGAGATGTTCCACGCGTTCTCACGCAGCTTCTCGACGAGCCACGCGCGCTCGGCCGACTCCTTGAACTCGCGCAGCGTGCCGGCTTCCGACCCGGCGCTCGGGGCGCCCGGGGGCGCAGGGCCCGCGGCTGCGGCAGGACGCGGCGCGCCTTTGTCCGACTTCAGCGACTCGGGCAAATCGGTGGCGTCGATCGACTCGCTCTCGGTCATGATGATGAGCCGCTCGATCGTATTCCTCAGCTCGCGGATGTTCCCGCGCCATCGATAGCGCTTGAGGATGTCCATCGCGGCCGGCGTGACCTGCTTCGGCCTCCGGTTGTTCTCGCGCCCCAGCTGATTGAGGAAATGCTTGACGAGCAGCGGGACGTCCTCGGCACGCTCGCGCAGCGGCGGCACGTAGATGGGGATGACGGCGAGGCGGAAATAGAGGTCCTCGCGGAAGTTCCCCTTCTCGATTTCGACTTCGAGCGTTTTGTTCGTCGCGGCGATCACCCGCACGTCGACGTTCACGGTCTTGGCCGAGCCGAGCCGCTCGACTTCCCCTTCCTGCAGCACACGCAGGACCTTGGCCTGCGTCTTCAGGCTCATGTCGCCGACTTCGTCGAGGAAGATCGTGCCGCGGTCCGCCTGTTCGAATTTGCCCACCTGCCGCTCGGTCGCACCGGTGAAGGACCCCTTCTCGTGACCGAACAGCTCCGACTCGATGAGGTCTTCGGGAATCGCGGCGCAATTCACCTGCACGAACCGCTCGCGGGTGCGCGGGCTGAGGCGGTGAATCGTGCGCGCCACGAGCTCCTTGCCGACGCCGCTTTCACCCTGCAGCAGCACGGTCGCGTGCGCCGGTGCCGCTTTTCGAATCGCTTCTTCGACGCTTTTCAGCGCCGCGCTGTTGCCGACCATCTGATACTTCGAGTCGACTTCCTGGCGCAGCGCGCGATAGGCGGTGTCCCGGCGATTGCCCTCGAGCTCTTTCTCGATCCGCTCGAGCAGAACGGGCTCGGAGAACGGTTTCTCGATGAAGCCGGATGCACCCTTGTCGCGCGCCTCGAACGCGTTTTGCGCCGTGCCGTGACCCGACACCATCACGACGGGGACTTCCGGATGCTTCGCTTTGATTTGCTCGAGCACGTCCAGCCCGTCCATGCCGGGCATCTTGATGTCGAGAAACACCAGATCGGGCGGATCGCGGTCGATCAGGGCGAGCCCCTCCGGCCCCGAGGCGGCGCCGATGAACTGATAACCCTGGTATTCGAGCGTCCGTCGCATCGAGTCGCGGATGCCGACTTCATCATCGATGACGAGGATGCGTGATTTCACGTTAGCGCGCGTCGACACGGACCGCGCGAATCGATCGCTGCTCCGTTCCGGGAGTGTAGACGTAGACGGCCAACACCTCGCCAGGGGCGGCGGCGCGCGCCGTGCGGTTGTAGGCGTCGGCAGAGTCGATGGGACGCCGGTTGATTTCCATCAGGATCTGATCGCGCTGGATGCCGGCATCGTAGGCGGCGCTCATCGGATCGACCCGCGTCACCACGACGCCGGTCACACCGCTCGGCAGCCGGAGCCGTCTCGAGGTCGCGTTGTCGATATCGCGCACGTTCAGGCCCAGCGGCATGCCGGCGTTGCTCGACGGCCGAACCGGGTTCGCTTCGTCGATGACCCGCCCCGCCTGCCGGCTCGGGCGCTCGGCAAGGCGCACGGTCACGGTCTGCGTGCGTCCGTCGCGCACAACCTGCAGGCGCGCCAGCGTGCCCGGGCCGCGCCGCGCGACTTCGCGGATGATCTCGTTGTTGTTCGCCACGCGCTTGTCGTCGATGCCCGTGATGAGGTCGTAGGCGCGTAATCCCGCGCGATGGCCGGGTGAGCCGCCCGCCACGTCCTGCACGAGCGCGCCCCGGGTCGAGGTGAGGCGCAGCGATCGCTGCAAATCGGGATCGACGTCAGACAGCGTGACCCCCATGTAGCCGCGCGCCACACGCCCTTCGGACTTCAGCTGCGGCAGGATCGATCGCGCTTCGTTGATGGGCACCGCGAATCCGATGTTGCTCGCCCGCTGGCTGATCGCCGAGTTGATGCCGACCACTTCGCCGCGCCCGTTGATGAGCGGTCCGCCGCTGTTGCCGAAATTAATCGCCGCGTCGGTCTGGATGTAGTTGTCGAGGCTCGTGTCGAACAGCTTCCGCCCGAGATAGCTGACGACCCCGACCGTGACGGTGTGCTCGTATGCGAGCGGATTACCGATGGCGCACACCCACTCGCCCACGCGCAGCGTTTCCGAATCCCCCATGGGCGCGACCGGCAGGTTCTTCGCGTCAACCTTGATCAGCGCGATGTCCGTGTCGGGATCGACGCCGAGCACGCGCGCCTGCAGGCTGCGGCCGTCGGAAAACTTCACCATGATCCGTTCGGCGTTCTGGATGACATGGTAGTTGGTCAGGATTTGTCCATCGCGTTCGATGACGAACCCGCTGCCCGACTGCGGCCTGACGACCCCGGGCACTTGCGGAGCGGGATTGGCCTCGTCGAACGGACCGGATTCCTGCGAGCGCCTCCGGCGGCTGCCGGAGCGTGTGATGGCTTCGATGTTGACGACCGCCGGGTTGAGGCTTTCGGCGACGTCGGCGAAATTCACGAGTCCCGCAGCAACCGCGGCCGGACGATTGATCGCTGGTGTCGGAGTTTCGATAACCGGCTGAGGGGGCTCCGGATCCGCGGGCGGCGCCACGAACTCCACGTGCACGGGTGGAGACGGCGCGCGCAGGCCACCCGACGTGAGGCCCAGCAGAAAGGCCATCACAGCCGTCAGCGCCAGCGTGACCAGGGTAACAGGCCGGAACATAAATGTCCGCAGGGCGGGTCTTGAACTTCAAGACCCGCCCTACATTTTCAAATTATAAGCCGACTAGCGTCCGGAACGCGGCCTCGTCGAGGACGGAAATACCGAGGGTCTCGGCTTTGGCGAGCTTGCTGCCCGGATCCGCCCCCGCAACCACGTGATCGGTCTTCTTGCCGACGGATCCGGTCACCTTCCCCCCACGCGACTGAATCGCCTCAGTGGCCTCTTCCCGCGTCATCGTCGGCAGCGTGCCGGTGAGGACGAATGTCTTTCCGCTCAATGGTCCGGGCGCGGACGCGGCGGTCATCGGCGCATCCATTCTCAGTCCGGCGGCCGCGAGCTCTTGGATGATCGCCTGATTCTGCGGCTGGTCGAGATACTCGCGCACGGCGGCGGCGACGACAGGGCCGATGTCGGGCACCGCCTGCAACTGCTCTTTCGATGCGGCGAGCAGCGCATCCATGCTGCCGAACGCGCCAGCCAGCGCCTGCGCGCCTCGCTCGCCGACATGACGGATGCCGAGACCGAAAATCAGCCGCCAGAAATCACGCGCCTTGCTGCGCGCGATCTGCTCGACGAGGTTCGCCGCCGATTTCTTCCCCATGCGCTCGATCGGCTCGAGACGGTCGGCCGTCAGCCCGTACACGTCGGCATAACTGGCGACGAGGCCGGCGGCAATGAGCTGTGCGATGCGCGACTCGCCGAGCCCTTCGATGTTCATGGCGTGGCGCGCGGCGAAGTGCTCGAGGCCTCGCTGCAGTTTCGCAGGACACGAGGTGTTCTCGCAGCGCCACACGGCTTCGTCTTCGCCACGGACGAGCGCGCTCTGGCATCGCGGACAGTTCGCCGGCATCTGCCATCGCTCGCCGCGATCCTTTCGATCGGGATAGACGACCCGGACGACCTGCGGGATGATGTCGCCCGCCTTTTCGACGATGACGCGGTCGCCGTCGCGAATGTCCTTGCGCGCCACTTCGTTCGCGTTATGCAGCGTCGCCATCGACACGGTCGTGCCCGCGATGAATACGGGCTCGAGCTCGGCGAACGGGGTGACCGCGCCGGTGCGGCCGACATTGACGCTGACGCGAATGAGCGTCGTCTCGGCCTGTTCAGGCGGGAACTTGTAGGCGATGGCCCACCGCGGAAATTTTGATGTCGTGCCCAGCCGGCTGCGGAGCGCGATGTCGTCGAGCTTTACGACGACCCCGTCGGTGTCGAATGCAAGGGCGCGGGCGCCCGACGATCGCTTCTCGCTCCACTCGCGGCAGTACTCGGCGACCTTGTCGATGCCTTTCAACGCCTTCCAATGCCGCTCGACCGGCAGCCCCCACTGCTTGAGAGACTGCAGCAGCGTGCGATGCGTCTCGGGCGTGCCGTCTTTGCTGACGATCTGATAGAGAAACGCGCGCAGCCCGCGCTTCCTTACCTGCTCCGGATCGATCTGGCGAATCGCGCCCGAAGCGGCGTTGCGGGGATTTGCGAACCGCGGCTCGCCTGCCTCCTCGCGCTCTGTGTTGGTGCGCTCGAATTCCTTGCGCGGCAGATAGATCTCGCCGCGAATCTCGATGGTCCCTTTCGGGCCGCCTTTCAGCGTATGAGGCACGTCTTTGATGGTGCGGACGTTAGCCGTCACGTCTTCCCCGGTCGTCCCATCGCCGCGCGTGGCCGCGCGCACGAGCCGTCCGTGGCGGTATTGCAGGGCGATGCCGAGGCCGTCGATTTTCAGTTCGCCCACGTATGGAACGGGACCGTCGAAGTTCCCGAGCCCACGGCGCAGGCGCTCGTCGAACGCCTTCAGCTCGTCTTGGTTGTACGCGTTATCCAGGCTGAGCATCGGCTCGGCGTGGCGCACGGAGGCGAAGGTTTCGGCTGGACGACCACCGACGCGCTGCGTGGGTGAATCGACGGTGATGAGATCGGGATGGTCGCGCTCGATGTTCTGCAGCTCGCGCAGCAGCGCATCGAACTCGGCGTCGGAGATCTCCGGCGCGGACTCGATGTAGTAACGCTCGTCGTGATGGCGGATGAGCTGTCGGAGTTCTGCTATGCGGGTCGCCGGGTCCACATCTACCGATCGCGCGCGAGGATGTAATCCGGCAGCGCCATCAGCGCGTCGCGGGCGTCGGATGGCGGGAAGAGATACAGCTGCTTTTTGGCGAGCGCCGCCTGTTCCTGCGCGCGGTCCATGGCGTACTCGACCGATCGCGTCTCGTGCAGAAGCCGGCAGATCTCGCGCCAGCGCTCCGGCGTCACGCTGCGCTCGCGGACGACCTCGTGAATCATCTCGGCGGTGGCCGCATCACCGCGCTGCAGCAGGCGAATGACGGGCAGCGTGACTTTGCCTTCGCGAAGGTCGCCGCCCACCGGCTTGCCGAGCGCCGTCTCATCGCCCGCGAAGTCGAGCAGGTCGTCGATCAACTGGAAGGACATTCCGAGGCTGGTGCCGTACTGCTCGAGGGCGCGCTCCTGTTCAGGCGTCGCGTTGCCGAGGATGCCGCCGATGCGGGCGCATCCGCCGAACAGATAGGCGGTTTTGCGGCGGATGATGTCGAGGTGCTCTTCCTCGCTGATCATCACCTCGCCTTTCTTGGAGAGCTGATACAGCTCGCCTTCGATCATCCGCAAGGTGACGTCGCATAGCTGCCGCACGATGTCGAGGCGGTCGGGCGTCAGCGCCAGGCCCATCGATTTGATGTAGAGGTAGTCGCCCAGCAGCACGGTGACGTCGCTGCCCCACCGCGAGTGCACAGACGGCTGCCCGCGGCGCCACTGCGAGTCGTCTATGATGTCGTCGTGCACCAGGGTGGCGGTGTGGATGAACTCGACGACCGCCGCGTACAGCACCGCAAGCTCGCCCGTGTAGCCGGTCAGGCGCGCGGCCATCAACAGCACAGCCGGACGGATGCGCTTGCCGCCGCCGTTCTGGATGTATCGCCCGATCTTCGGGATGAGATCTACCTGCGACTCGACGTGGCGGTAGAACTCTGTCTCGACCTTCTCCAGGTCTTCCCGGATCGGTTCGAACATCTGGACGAGGGTGGCGTACGAGGGATGCTGCTCGACGGCGTCAGCGTTCTTCAAGACGTGATGATCTCATCATATTCATCGACGGGGTGTCAACGTATAGACAGTTGCGCTTCAGGAGTTTACGGCCGAAACAACACGCCAAAGTTGGCGCTCGTCTGCCGGTGGAGGTCGTCGAGACGCACGCGGCGCAGCGCAGCAAGGTCCTCGGCCACCCTCACAACCCATGCCGGTTCGTTGCGTTTGCCCCGGTGCGGCGTCGGCGCCAGGTAAGGGCTGTCGGTTTCGTACAGAAGGCGATCGGCCGGCACCATGGCCGCCACTTCGCGCACGTTCGCGCCCTTGGGGAAAGTGACGATGCCCGCGAAAGAGATGTGCATGCCCAGCGACAGCGCCTCGTCGGCGAGCCTGGGGGTGCCTGTGAAGCAGTGCATGACGCCACGCACCGAGCCGCCGCTTTCTTCACGCAGGATGGCCAGCGTGTCGTCCTCGGCTTCGCGCGTGTGAATGATGATGGGGAGATCCATCTGGCGCGCCAGACGAATTTGTAATCGGAAGACGTCCTGCTGAACGTCCTTCGGCGCGAAATCGTAGTGATAGTCGAGCCCGATCTCGCCCAGCGCCCGGGCTTCGGGAATGGAGGCGATGACGCCGCGGACCAGCGGCACCACATCGGCAGCGCGGCCGCTGAATTGGCCGGCCTGGTGCGGATGCAGGCCGACGCCGAACCGCAGCGCGGGCCAGATGCGCGCCAATTCTCTCGCGCGCTCGGCTTCGGTGGGATTGTCCGCTGCGAGGATGCACAGCGCGCGCGTCAGCCCAGCCGCCTGCGCGCGCCCGATGACATCGGGCAGATCCTTGACGAACGCGTCGTCGGCTAAATGACAGTGGGAGTCGATCACTTCGCTGAATGGTACCTCACTAGGGATTAGTGATTAGTGATTAGGGATTAGTGATTAGGGATTGGGGATTAGGCGTGGCTAGTCGCAAGGCGATAGTCGATGGTCGCAAGGCGATAGTCGCATGGCGACGGTACCGGTCACGGTAGGGTCCGGCTTCAGCCGGACCGTGGCTGCGGTAGCGCAGGGCTTCAGCCCTGCCTGGTACGTAGTGTCCGGCTTTAGCCGGACCTCGCGGGCTAAGCGGCTCATGCGATCCAGTGGCTGATTTCCGAGATTTGCCATCGCCTGCTCACCCACCGCAACGTGACTAATTCGCCGGACGTGTGACTACGTGGCACGCAACGACAACGCCGCCCCGCTCACGCGCAATGGAGCTATTCGGCAGGTGTCCGCGCACTTCATCGGGCAATTCCCCGTCGATCGTGCCATCAGGCAATGTCGATTTCAGGCGTGGTCTCAGCGTGACCGACGCTCGTGAGCGATACCAGAATTGCGAGAACAGCAATGGCCGGTTTCATCGCCAGTACGCCGGCAGGTTCTTTTTAGTCTCACGCAGGATCTCGATGATGGCGCGGCGATCGCTCGGTGAGATCTTCGCGTACTCGGCGTCTGTCACCTTGCCTGACAGGATCGCCCACATGCGCTCGTACACGACCGCGAGAGTTGCGGGCGGCAGCGCATCGAAGGCGTCGGTGTAAATCATGTAGCTGCACGGATAGCGCAACAGGCGGCGCGTCAGGTCGAGATCGCGCAGCGAGCGTCCTTTGCTGTCGCGCGGGCCTTTCGCCGGGAAGTCCTTCGCAAACGAAGCCAGCCCGCGGACAGGAGACGGGAACGGCGCTTCGTCGACGAACAGCATGTAGTCGACCAGCTCATTGGCCGTGTCCCGAACATGCGGCGGCAGCACGCCATTCTTTGCGCCGTCGTGCGCCGCGATGCTCGATTGCCAGCCGAGCCGCGTCAACAGGTTCACCGTGCGGGTCTGATGATTCAGCACCATCAACGCGACGACGTCGCTGTGCGGCGTCAGGTACGTGGTGCTGTCGAAGGCTTCGCTGACGGCGGTCAGCTTTGGCGCCACGTTGGCGCGCACGTACGACTTCGGCACATGGAGCACCGGCACATTCCCGAGATGCGTCGCCGGCACTTGCGCACCGGTGACGTACCAGCCGCCCCATCGATCCTCGATCGGCGTGCGATGGTCGACTTCCCACCCTTGCGCGTAGTCATCCTTGTTATCCGACAGCGGCAGCACGCTCATCGTCACCACGCCCGGGACGCCGTGAGTCTGCGGCAACAAGTGGCACTGCAGGCAGTCGGCGTTGCGGCGGACGAACTGCGGCTTCGCCGACCGCGTCTGCGGTATCGAATAGAAGTGCACGCCCTGTGTCGAGTCGAGCGCCGTCGCCTCGATCGTGTCCGCGCCCTTCGCCCACGCAACGGCCACCGTGTCGTTGAAATAAATCGCGCGCGGCGCCGCCTTGCTGATGTGCGCGCGCTGCAGGCTGTTCTCGGAAAACACCAGCGTCTGCGACGAGGGTGAGATATCGAGCGCCGTCAGCACCGATGCCAGATAGCCGCGTGGACGTGGTTCGAACGCGAGAGCGATCTCTCCTTTCGCGATCGACTCGTTCAGCGTGACGATAGCCTCACGCGGCGCTCGCGACGAGTACTGGATGGCCGGATGATCGCGAGGTAGAAACACCCCTGTGCCCTGCGCCAGTACCGCGTTAAGTCCAAGCGCACAGACAAGCGCGGCGACGATGAGGGGGATGAGGGGCGCGACGGGTCGCATTTCACTCAGGTTATCACGGCACGATTTTCGCCTTGACACGCAAAAACCGACGATGGCATCGTCGTCGTCGTGATGCCACAGGAGCAGATGATGACTACCGCCGAATATTTGCGGACGCCTGAGTCCCTGGTGCCGACAGAGTTGATTTATGGCAAGTTGCGCGTTGCCGAGTCGCCGTTGCCACGGCATCAGGCGGTTGTGCTGGACCTGACGTTGGCGCTCGTGCCTCATGTGCAGGAACGAGGCCTCGGACAGATCTGGATCTCGCCGCTCGACGTCATCCTGAACGCCGACCGCGCGTTGATCATCCAGCCAGACCTGTTCTTCATCTCGAACGAGCGCAGCCACATCCTGATGGACCGCGTGCGGGGCGCACCGGATCTGGTCGTCGAAGTGCTGTCACCGAATCCCCGCATCGGGAAGCTGGGCGAGCGGATCGGCTGGTTTCAGGAGTACGGCGTCAAGGAATGCTGGCTGATTCACCGGCTCGAGCACCGCGTCGAGGTGTTGAACTTCGTGGGCACGAACGTCATTGAGCGCGCGTCATTCGACAACAAGACACCGATCCGATCGCGCGTGCTGCCGGAATTCGATCGCACGCTCGCGTCGATGCTGCGGTGGCACTGACCACACTGCAGGGACTGGGGATTAGGGATTGGGGATTAGGCCAACGATGAGCTCGATCAGACCCACACCGTGACCATCACCATCATGTCGTGCGGAAACATGCTGATGTGTCGTTGACGGGTGGTTTGTTGATGGCGGCCATCGCCGCCGTCATCTGTTCCGCGAGCAGCCCGCCGATGACGACGCGACCGAGGTTGATCCGGCCCATGCACACACCTCCTGGCGAAGGTTAACGGTGGGGTCGTTGCGCGGGGATTATACGCTCACCAGATCGATCGGACCTGAGGATACTGCCGGATCGCGCGATCTTTCGTCACAAGCGCGGCTTCATGCTGGCGGGCGGTGGCCACGATGATCTGGTCCGCCGGATCCCCGGGGAACGGCTCTGGCAATCGGCAACTCTCGACCAAGATCGGGCGCGTGAGCTCGGCAAGGTGCAGGCCCGGCTGGGCCGTCGCCTCGTCAAGCCATTGATCGAGCGGTCGATCGAGCACGAGCTGCGCCTTTTCAACCTTCTTGGCGAGCTCCCACACGGAGATCAGCGACAGCCAGAGGGTATCGTCGCGCTGGCTGGTGTGGATGGCGGTCCTCGCCTTTTGCGAGAGGCGGCGATCTCTGGTGACCCACCAGATCCACGCATGCGTGTCAAGTACGGTCGGCATGCCACGTGTCGCCGGTGCTGAACGGATCTCCCCGCTCGGCCAGGATGCTCCCGGCAAGACCGCGCTGCGAGGGTCGAGGTGTCACGGCGACCAGCTTTGCCACCGGCCGGCCACGCTTGGTGATGATGACAGGCGCCTTCGTCCTGGACACATCATCGAGCGTCTTCAGGCAGACGTCCTTGAACTTGCCCGCCGCAATGGTCTTCATACCTTCAAATATAGCCATGGCCATATGGCCATGTCAATCTATGCTACCGAACCCGCCAGCCAGGCTCGGCTTCGACCGTCAGCAGCACCGGCTTCCCGCCCTCGGGGCTCGCCGCCAGCACCATGCCGTTGGATTCAATCCCCATCAGCTTCGCCGGCTTCAAATTCGCGACGATGACAATCGTTTTGCCGACGAGCGATTCGGGCTGATAGGCCTCGGCGATGCCCGCGAGAATCGTGCGGTGCTCTGTTCCCAGATCGACCTGCAGCTTGATCAGCTTCTTCGATTTGGGCACCGCCTCCGCGGCGATTACCTTTGCCGTGCGCAACTCGACGTTCATGAACTGATCGATGGAGATCCGCTCGCTACCGCTCGCGGGTTCCACGTTCCGGGTTCCCGGTTCCACGTTCGCAGTACCAGGTTCCGTAGGAACCTGCACGGCAATCGGCGGCGGTGCGGGGCTCGAAGCATCTTCGGACACAATCTTCTCCTTGATATGTTTCTTGTCGAAGCGCGGCCAGAGCGCCGCATCCTGAATGAGAACTCGCTCGCCGTCGGCGCGCCACCGGCCGTCGCGATCGAGCGCGAGCGAATCAGACGCCGAGCCGACGCGTCGCAGGATTTCCTGGCTCGCTTTCGGCATAATCGGCGACAACAGCACGGCGGCAAGCCGGATCGCTTCGGCGGCGTCGAACAGGACCTGCGTCAATCGGTCGGCTTGCGACGGATCCTTCGCGAGCGCCCAGGGCGCAGTCTCTGCGATGTGCAGGTTCGCCGCGTCGATCAAGCGAAAGACAGACGCTGCCGCGTGAGTCAGTTCGAGCTCGTCCATGGCCCGGCGATATGCCGTCGCGACTTCACCAGGCAGCTCTCGGAACTTCGCCGAGGTCTCGCCCGCCGGAACGAGCCGTCCCTGACGGTACTGATGGGCCATCGCTGTGACGCGGCTGACGAGGTTGCCGAGGTTGTTTGCGAGATCCGCGTTGTAGCGTTCGTCGAACCGCTCCCACGCAAAATCCCCATCGTCGCCGAATACGACTTCCTTGACGAGGTAGAGACGAAGCGCGTCTACGCCATGGCGCCTGGCGGCGTCGAGCGGGTCGATGATCGTGGACGGGTTCGACTTGCTCATCCGCTGGTTGTTGACGGTCATGAAACCGTGGGCGAACACCTTTCGCGGCAGCGGCAGCTTGGCGCTCATCAGCATCGCGGGCCAGATGACCGTGTGGAAACGCGTGATGTCCTTGCCGATCAGGTGAAGATCGGCCGGCCACCGATCGCCGGCGGCCGAGTAATAGTTGATGAGGGCGTCGAACCAGACGTAGACGACGCTATTGGGATCCCAGGGCAGAGGAATGCCCCACGCCTGACCCGCCCTGCTGATAGAGATGTCGTCGAGCCCGCTTTCGAGCAGCCGGAGTTGCTCGTTGCGGCGCGTATCGGGCTCGGAAAAATCGGGATGCGCCTGAAAATGCTCGAGCAGCGGCTTCTGGTACTTCGACAGCCGGAAGAAGTAGTTCTTCTCCTTGATCCACTGCGGCGTTGTGAGGTGCAGCGGGCAGGTGCCGTCGACGAGGTCCTTCTCCTGCTTGAAGGCTTCGCAGCCGACGCAGTACCAGCCTTCGTAGACGCCGTCGTAGATGTCGCCCGCGTCGAAAATCCGCCTGGCGAGATCGGTGACGCCCGCCTTGTGGCGCGGTTCGGTGGTACGGATGAAATCGTCAAACGAGACGTCGAGGTGCCGCCACGTCCGACGGAACTCCTGCTCCATCTCGTCGCAGTAGGCCAGCGGGCCGAGGCCGCTCTCGGTCGCCTTCCTGAAGACGTTCTGCGAGTGCTCGTCGTTCCCCATGAGGAAGCGCGTCTCGAATCCGCAGAGTCGCTTGTAGCGGGCGATGATGTCGGCGCACACCTTCTCGTACGCCGTGCCCAGGTGCGGGCGGCTGTTCACGTAGTCGATGGCGGTCGTCAGAAAAAATCGCTTCACGGGCGGGTCCCTCCCGCGGTCCGATAGGCCTGCACCGCCAGCGCCTGGACCTCTTTCACCGAAGTGCCCGCCGTTGCGGCCCGTGTCGCGCAGTCCTCGAACTCGGGGACGGCGTTCATCACCTGGCCGTTCCGCGAGGCCACCTTGATTCGCACGGCGCCGACCGGCGTCTCGACGGTGACGAACGTTCGATCGAGACACTCGCGGTCGACGTCCACATGGCGCAACCCGATGGTCGTCGTCTCGCGGAAGATGATGTCGGTCATCTGCGCCCGCTGTCCGGGCGAAGCCACCACGGTCAGCAGCGTGCCCGGCCGGTTCTTCTTCATCTGGACGGGGACGTAGAACACCTCCAGCGCGCCGGCGGCATACAACTTGTCCATCACGTGGCCGAAAATCTGAGGGTTCATGTCGTCGATTTCGCACTCGATGACGACCACGCGGTGATGCAGACCG
>CAYHHH010000054.1:0-19414 GCA_964356125.1 uncultured Bifidobacteriaceae bacterium
ACGTGCCGCCGTAGAACGGCTTCAGATCGGGCGTCAGCCACACGCTCATCGGCCACCCGCCCGAGCCCGTCGTCGCCTGCACGAACGTCATGTAAACGCGATCGACGTCGGGCCGCTCTTCGCGGTCGACTTTGATCGAGATGAAATCGCGATTCAGGATATCGGCAATCGCCTGGCTCTCGAACGACTCGTGCGCCATGACGTGGCACCAGTGGCACGTGGAGTAGCCGATCGATAAGAAGATCGGCCGGTCGAGCGCGCGGGCCTTGTCGAACGCCTCCTGGCCCCACGGGTACCATTCGACCGGATTGTCGGCGTGCTGGATGAGATACGGGCTGCGCTCGGCAGCCAGACGATTAGGCATTCGCGTGGGTTCCATTGGCTCGGATGTCGCGCCGCATCTTGCTGTACGACGCCGTGAACTCGACACCCCACAGGAGGATGACGGCGGAGAAATAGACCCAGATGAGAAATACAATCACGGTTGCGATCGACCCGTGTATGCGGGTGAACTGCGAGACGTCACGGACGAACCACGCGAACCCTGTGAAGCCGGCGTCCCACAACAGCCCCGTAATCACCGCACCAAGCCACACGTCTTTGACCAGCACCTTCACGTTCGGCACGAAGTAGTAGATCAGCCCGAACACAAGCGCGGGGAGCAGCAACAGCGAATAGCGGATCATGAAGCCCTGCATCACCTGGAGCGCCGGGTAGTTCTGCGACACGCCGGCAAACCAGCGGGCGCTGATAATCTGCACCGCCGTGGCGCCCAGCAGCCCGATCATCAGCATGAGGCCGGCGGTCAGCAGCATGAGAAACGAAAACAGCCGGTGGCCGAGAAAGCTGCGCGTTTTTTCCACGCCCCACGCGTGGTTCACGGCCGTGCTGATCGCGCCGAACACACCGAGTGCGCCCCAGACGAGCAGGATCGCGCCGCCAATACCGAGCCGGATGGGATTCTGCCGGAAGGCATCGAGTTGCGTGATGATGAAATCGAACTGCCCCGGAAAGTACCGCAGGACGAACAGCAGGACTTTTTGACGCGTGGCGTCATCCGAGGTCACGCTGCCGAGGATCGAGACCGTGATGAGCGCGAAGGGAAACATCGACAGCAGCGCGTAGTACGCGACCGACGCGGCGTAGGTGAGATTATCCGCTTCATAAAATTCGATGACGCCCCGCCACGCGGACAACCGCGTAATGCGCCAGGTTTCTTTCAGTTCGGATACAAGGTCACGCTGCATTCATTAGTCGCGGGGCCCCTCAGCCCCGCTCCTGCCGCTTCGCTTGCGGGGCCCCATCGCCCCGCGCCGCTCGCGGCCCTAGCTATAATGCCCTCACATGGCCGATAAATGCACAGAATGCACGCGGTCTGGCGGTGTGCGGGGTGCGGGTTTAAAACGGATTGTTGTGGATGGTAGTGGTTCCGGTTCCGGTTCCGGTTCCGGGTTCGAACGAGGAACCGGAACGTGGAACTTGGAACCTAAAGCGAGGCCGCAGCAGACGTGGTCGTTTCTTCTTTTTCAGAGGCCTCGAGGAGTTGCACGACCATCTCGAACGGCATCATGTTGATCGCGTCGTAGTCGGGCGGGCAGCCGAATTCGCGAATCTGCGGGGCGGTCGGGTTGCCGAGCGTGACGCACAGGCCGCAGCCGATGCACAGGTCGGCCCGGACGGCGCACACCATGCGGCCATCCCGGTCCTTCTCTTCGACGATGCAGCCGGCGACGGGACAGGCAGCCTGACAGATCGAGCAGGCAAACGCGCCGAAGCAGCGATCGGGGTCGATTACCGCTATCGTCTTCGGGGCCTTCTTCCGCGGCCCGCTCATCATCTTGGTCCACATGGTTGGGCGGATTATACAGGTTCCGGGTTCCGGGTTCCAGGTTCCGGGTTCTGGTTCACGTCGGCCGGGACGCGATCCAGATAACGCTCAGCATCGATGGCCGCCATGCAGCCCGTTCCGGCGGCGGTAATCGCCTGCCGGTAGACGTGGTCCTGCACGTCGCCGCAGGCGAAGATGCCCGGGATGCTCGTCTTCGTGCCGTGATGCGTGACGATGTAGCCGTTCGCATCCAGCTCGAGCTGCCCCGTGAACAGCCCCGTATTCGGTGTGTGGCCGATGGCGATGAACACGCCGTCGACAGGCAGCTCCGTCCGCGCGCCCGTACGGGTGTCCTTCAGTACGATGGCCGTCACGACCCCTTTCGATACGTCGAGGATCTCTTCGACGCCGCTGTTCCACGCGAACTCGATCTTCGGGTTGGCAAACGCCTTCTCCTGCATGATCTTCGACGCGCGGAGCGTGTCGCGGCGATGCACGACCGTCACCTTCGAGGCGAACTTCGTCAGGAAAATCGCTTCTTCCATCGCCGAGTCTCCCCCGCCGACCACCGCAATCGGCTTGCCGCGGAAGAAAAACCCGTCGCACGTCGCGCACGTGGACACGCCGTGTCCGAGCAGCGCGCGCTCTGAGTCCAGACCGACCATTCGTGCCGACGCGCCCGTCGCGATGATCAGCGACTCCGAATACACACTCTGATCGCTTACCTCGATCGTGATCGGGCAGCGATTCAGCTCGATCTTCGAAACGTTGCCCTGGACGATCTCGGTGCCGAACCGCTCCGCCTGCGCGCGCATGTCGGCCATCAGCTCGGGGCCCATGATGCCGTCACGGAATCCCGGGAAGTTCTCGACCATCGTGGTGAGCATCAGCTGGCCGCCGGCCTCGAGCCCCTCGATGAGCAGCGGTTTCAGGTTGG
Organism: uncultured Bifidobacteriaceae bacterium; assembly: GCA_964356125.1. Taxonomy (GTDB): domain Bacteria; phylum Acidobacteriota; class Vicinamibacteria; order Vicinamibacterales; family JAMQPK01; genus JAMQPK01. The sequence goes on from CAYHHH010000054.1 coordinate 2,766, forward strand.
CGCGGGCGGCGTAGAGCGCGGCGGTGAGTCCGGCCGGGCCGGACCCGATAATGACGACGTTCCGATGTGGGCTCATGCTCGTGTTAGACGTGCTTGTCGATGAGCTGCTTGAGGTGATCCTTGTCGGCGAGGCCGACGATCGATTCCACGATCTCGCCCCCTTTGAAGATGAGGATCGTTGGAATGCCGCGGATGCTGAACTGCGCCGCGGTGTTCGGGTTCTCATCAACGTTGAGCTTGCCGACCGTGATCTTGCCGTCGTAGTCGGTTGCGAGCGCGTCGACCGTCGGCGCGAGACGCCGGCACGGGCCGCACCATTCCGCCCAGAAGTCGACGAGCACGGGCTTGTCGGACTTGACCACGGTCTGCGCGAAGTTCCCGTCGGTAAAAATTTGAATTTTGTCTGATGCCATGTTCTGCTTTCGCTCCTGCTTTAACCCACGCCACCTACGCGACCTACGAACCCCACGAACCCCACGAACCCTACCGTAACACCGTTCCGATATACGCCCGGGGCCGTCCGCGGGCGCTCTCATACAGTTTGACGTACTCGCGAGCCGATCGGTCCCAGGAAAAGTCCTGCTGCATCCCCGCGACCTGCAATCGCTTCCAGATGCTCGGGTTAGCGAAGGCCGCCCTGGCGCGTTCGAGCGCCTTCAGGAGGGCGACAGGCGTATACGGCCTGAATTTGAAGCCGGTGCCCGTTCCGGCCGCGTCATTGTAGTCGGTAACCGTGTCGTCGAGCCCGCCGGTCGCCCGGACGACCGGCACCGTCCCATAGCGCATGCTGTACATCTGGTTGAGGCCGCAGGGCTCGAACCGCGACGGCATGAGGAACAGATCGGCCGCGCCTTCGATGAGGTGCGCGAGCGATTCGTCGAACCCGATCTTCACCGCGAAGCGATCCGGATGCGCCGCGGACACGTCTCGCAGCAACGTCTCATATCGGGGATCGCCGGTTCCGAGCACGGCGAAGCTGCCGTACTTCGGCAGCATCGGCATCACTTCCGCGATGAGATCGAATCCCTTCTGATCGACGAGGCGCGAGACGATGCCCACGAGCGGCCGCGCCACACGGTCGAACGGCGTGCCGGGGCACAGCAGGTCGATGAGGGCGCGCTTTGCCGCGTCCTTCTTTTCGAGGCTGTGTTCGTCGTAGGGCTCCGGCAGATACGGGTCGCGCCGCGGATCCCAGCGATCGGTGTCGATGCCGTTCAGGATGCCGCGCAGATCCGCGGCGCGCGTGGCGAGCACACCTTCGAAGCCGAACCCGTATTCCTTCGTCTGAATCTCGCGCGCGTACGTGGGGCTGACGGTGGTGATGGCATCGGAAAACACGATGCCCCCCTTCAGCAGGCTGACCTGCCCCCAGAACTCGAGCGCGTCCATCGAGAGCATCTCGGGTCCCAGGTCGAGCGGCGCCAGCCAGTCGGCCGGGAAGTTTCCCTGATACGCCAGATTGTGAATCGTGAAGATCGTCGTCATCCCGCTGAGGCGCGGCTCGCTCGCGTACAGCGTGCGCAAGTAGACAGGCGCCAACCCGGCCTGCCAGTCGTGGGCGTGCAGGATGTCGAACGACTCTCCCGATTGAAGGACGTACTCGAGGGCGGCCCTGCAGAGAAAGGCGAACCGCCGCGGATTGTCCGGGTAGTCACCGCCCGCGCCGTAGAGCGACTCGCGGTCGTAGAGCTCGGGGCGATCGACGAGCAGCGCCCTGACGTTCTCGGCCAGCGGCTGCTCGATGAGGCGCGTGTCGGCACCGCCCGCGCCGGGCATGCGAATGAGCCGGGTCGTGCCGTGCGCCTGGACGCCGCGATATTTCGGGGTGACGAGCGTGACCCGATGGCCGAGCTTGCCGAGCGCCAGCGGCAGCGCTCCGAGCACGTCGGCCAGCCCCCCTGTCTTGGAAAACGGAAGCGCTTCAGACCCGACCATCAAAACAGAGACACTCATACGACGCGGATACTATTGCATCAGTTACGACCACTGAGTCACAATCCTGAAGTGACAACCCCGAAGATAGATCCGCCGGCGGATCGACCCGTCGATCGCCCCTCGCGCCCCGAGTCGCGCGAGGTGCGTGAGCTGCGAGAGTTGAAGAACACGCAGCCGGATCTGGCATCTGCGGCCGACATGCAAATCGAGCTGCTGGCCGCACAACGTCGGGTACAAGCACGAGTCCCGCTGCCCTCGGCGACCTTCGATCGACGGAAGCCGGACAACAAGCAAGGCCGTCCAGCGTTGCAGTTCAAGGAGATTCCCATCGACTGGAGCGACTTCCGGCTGATGATCCGGCAGACGGCGGATATTCTGCGCCGGTTCGAGACGCTCGAGCTGGCCGACTACGACCGCATTCAGGGGCTGGCGCGCGACGGGCAGATCGAAGCTGTCGTCGGCACCTGGTATGAGGCGGCGATGGCACCGGCCCGCCGGAAGAGCGACCCGCGCACGCGCGAGCGCGAGCTGCTCGATCAGGTCCTGCTGCTGGCGATGCGGCCGTTCCTGGCGCGCTGCGCCGAGGCCCTGCTGCCGAGGTTGGAGTTGAGCGACTGGCACCAGCCGTCCTGCCCGCTGTGCGGAGGGGAGCCGGAATTTGCGTTCATCAATCCCGCCGCCGAGCGATTGCTGATCTGCGGCCGGTGCACCGGACAGTGGCGCTTCGACCCGATTGCGTGCCCGTACTGCGAGAACAGCGACCGCACCCGCATCACCTCATTCACGAGCCGTGACGGCCGGTACCGCATCTACGCGTGCGACGAGTGCCATCGCTACCTGAAGGCCTTCGACGGTCGCGACGGCAGCCGCCCTGCCCTCCTGGCGGTCGACTCCATCGCGACGCTGCCGCTCGACGCTGCGGCGATTCAGCGCGGGTACCAGAGTTAAAGAACAAGAATTGGGAGATTGGTAGATTGGCAGATTGGTAGATTACGGGGGATCGGAATCTCCCAATCTACGAATCTGCCAATCTACGAATGGTGAGACAGATTACTTGGCGGTGGCGACGGCCGGGGTGGCGAGGCTGAGCGCGCCGGTGCGCGCGGCGAGCCACGTCATGAGGTGACGTGTCTCCCAGAAGCGGCCCAGGTTCGACGTCGCGCCGAGCACGACGACGGCCAGCTGGGGGCCGCCCGAGGGCATCTTCAGCAGCGTCGCCAGGCAGTAGCCGGCTTTGCTGATGAAACCCGTCTTGCCGCCGATGACGTCCATGTCGCCGTTGCGGAGAATCTGATTGGTGCTGCGAACGGTGATGACGCGCGCCGATCTGCGGGGCGCGGGAATCGTGCGGAACGAGTACTCCGGCGTCCGCATGATGGGGCCGATGCGATCGTCTTCCGACGCAAACGAGATGAGCCGGGCCATGTCGTAGGCCGACGAGATGTTGTCGGCGTAAAGGCCTGACGGATCGGTGTAGGCGGTGTGGTTCAACCCGAGGTCGTCGGCCTTCTGGTTCATTCTGGCGATGAAGCCGTCAGAGCCCAGGGGCGACAGGCGCGCCAGGGCGCGGGCCGCCGCGTTGTCGGACGGAATCAGCAGCAGGTGCAGCAGGTCCGACAGGCGCACGCGGTCGTTGGTGCGCAAATAGGTCGTCGACGCGCGCAACGTGTCCGAGCGCACAATCTGGACTTCCTGGTTCAGGTCGGTCGCGGTCTCGAGGAAGACAATCGCGGTCATCACCTTCGTGATGCTGGCGATCGACCGCTCGTCCTGGGAGTTCTCTTCGTAGAGGACCTTGCCGGTCGCCGGGTCGTAGATGATGGCGGCGGCCGCCCGGATTTCGGGGACCACGTTGCCGGCTTCGTCGGTGCGATATCGTGGGGTCTTCGCCTCGGCCAGGGCCTTCGCCGACTTCGCGCGTGCGGCGCGGATGCGAGCGGCGCGGGCGCGAGCCCGGGCGGTTGCCGACGGCTTCTTCGCAGGGGCGGACGCACCAGCGCCGGCCTCAGGGGCCGCCCGCGCGACAGGCGTCGGAATGGTTGTCGCGCCTGCGCCCGTGGCCAAAAGGCTTACGCCCAGCCACAGAACGGTCAGGCGGCTGACGCCGAGGAAAGTCCTGTAATTAAACACGCGTAGGTTCTCTAGATGTTTCATCGGTATTCTAGCAAAGCCTCGATAGAGGCTCCAAGCAAAAAAAGCTTCAAGGGACTGAAAATGGACGAGATATCGTTCGATATCTTCATAGACACTCGAGAGCCGCGAGCGGCGCGGGGCGATGGGGCCCCGCCAGCGAGCGGCACGGAGCGGGGCTAGGGGACCCCGCGACTAAAAATGAGCGATCAGAGCCAGTCCGAATATCAGGCCCTTCGGGACACGATTCGCGAGCGCGGAACGGCCCGATTGTGTGCTGTTCTGGTCGGTCTGGCGGCGTGGGGCGGACTCGCGGTCGCCCTCCTCGTCACCGAGCTCGATGGCGGGATCACGCTCGTCCCCTTCCTCGTGCTCGCCGCCACGTTCGAGCTCAATTTCTTCATCCACACCGGCGTCGAGAGGATCGGCCGCTACCTGCAAGTGTTCTACGAGGAGCGCGCCGGTGCGATCGGATGGGAAACCACAGCGATGAGCTACGGCGTAAAGTTCCCATCGGGGCTCGATCCGTTGTTCTCGATCGTCTTCGCCACCGCGGCGATCCTGAATTTCGTCAGCGCGCTCCCGGTCGCCGGGCGCCGGCCCGGATGGATCGTGCTCTCCTTCGTCGCGCACCTCGCGTTCGGTTACAGAATCGTCTCCGCAAGAAAACTTGCGGCCGCGCAACGCGCGCTCGATCTCGATCGATTCCGAAGTCTGCTTTCGTAGTGCTCAACTTAAGTTGAGCCCTACATCCCTTAAGTTGAGCCCTACATCCCTTAAGTTGAGCCCTACATCCAAGTAATTGGTTTCTCGCGTCAAAATTAGTCACGTCGTGGTTGGGGAGCCACACTCACCAAATCCGTGTACTCGCGCGGTGACGAATCAGATCGTCCATTTTGTTCGAAAATGTTCGAACCTCTTCACGCCGTCGTTGTATCTCTGTAGCAGCGCAAGGTTAAATTCGAGGGCACGGGAATTGCTGTTGGGCTGCGCGGAGGCTGGTATGGGTAGTTTTGTTCGGCTCCTCGGATTCACGACGCTCGGCTGCGGCTGCATCATCGGCCGGTACCGTGAGCTCGCCACCAATCGAGACGTGAACTACATCGAGGAAAAAGGCGACGCGTGCACCACGCACGGCCACCGGAGAAATCACACGATCTCCGATCGTACCGGCGCGCCGCTGCTGACGGCTGTGAGAACCGCCTAATCTCGCTAGCCCTTCGTCTTGCCCGGGGCGGCCACCGGCTTGAGCGAATACTCGCGCCTGTAGAGCACCTCGAGGTTGTTTCCTTCCGCGTCCTTCTTCTTCAGCTTGATTTCAATCAGACGCCGGCGCTGTGTCGGGTCGGGGTTCGTCGAGTAGTACCCGAGGACGTAGTAGTCGCTCGTCTCGGCGTCGATGCGCTTCAGCGCCTTGCTGTGGTCGTTCGTGTTGACGACGGCGATGCCGCCGGTCAGCTCCGCGAGCACGCGAAGGCTGTCCTGCGATTTCCGCAGATGCTGTTCCCACTCGACCGGATCCACGGGCTCGTCGATATCGCCGCCGGCCACGAGGCCGCGCGGGTCGAACGTGTAGAACGTCGCGTTCGCGCGGTTGGCCTGGCGCGTCAGCTCGGCGAGGCGCATCGACAGCTCGGCGTCGTTGAACTGGTTGCCCTGGTTCATTTGCTGGGTGTAGGGGTCGTTCGGGTCGACGTTGCGATTGTTCAGGAACACGCTGTCGGCCGTGCCATTGCGTGACGAAGCGAACGGATCGAAGTCGTACCCGTTGCTGATCAGCACGACTGCCTTGCGGCGATGCTGCGTCTGCTGCAGGTTGTTCAGCATGTCGTACACCGTCTCGAACGCGACGTTCGCGCGGTGCATGACTTCCTGCGGGGTTTCGCCCGTGGACGACTGCTGAATGATCTCGGAGGGCTTCAAGCCGCCGCCGGTAATTTTGTTGGCCGCTTCTTCCATCCGCGTGCGGTCGTAGGTCAGATCGATCGCAATGGAGGACGTGCCGGTCGAGACGATACCGAAGAGGTCGCCGTCGTGCACCAGCTCCTTCGCCATGTCGCGGAACAGGCGGCGCACGCGATGCGTGTCGCGGAACTCGAGGTGGAGGTCGTCGATGACGAAAATAATGATGCGGCCGGCAGCATCGTTCATCGGCCGCGACGGCGGCAGGATGATGCCTTCCCGCACGGGTACGGCCGTAGCTGTCTGCGTCTGGTACACCCGGCCGCCGTGCACGAGCGTAAACGAATTGAGCTCCTGCTTCACGCCGTCTTCGTAGATGTCAAAATCGTCTCTCGTCAGGTCGGCCTGGAACTGCCCCCGCCGATTACGCACGATGACGTCCGAGCTGACGAGGTTGACCGAGGTCCGGAAGGTCGGGTTCGGTGGTGCGGGCGTGACGGGCGCCGGCGCTGGTTCCTGCGCGCGCGGCGCGCTGCCAAATACCGGGACCACGGCCAGAAAGCCCGCAACGAACCAGGGCGCAAAACTCTTAATTGTCATAGTTGAAAACTCTGAGAGAAGTATAGCAAGGGGTAAGGGGGAAACGGTACTACTCCGGTTCCGGTTCCGGTTCCACCGCCGCCGCGCTCTCCGGCCGCTCCCCTGCTCCTCGTCGCCGCCGCCCGCCGCGCCGCGATCGGCGACGGCGCCGCAGCCCCAGCGCGGCGCGCAAATCGTGAATCTTCGGCTCGAACGATTCGATCCCCAGACGAACTTCCTCGTCGGTCACCCAGGTATCGGGGTTCAGCGCCTCGGCCTGGGCGCGCAGCGCCTCGACGCGCTCGGGCTCGCCACCGCGCTCCGTGATGCGCGCCAGCAGCTCGGCGTGTCGCGCACGTAAACGCGTGAGCTGCTCGCGTCCGAGCGTCTGTTCCACCGGCATCGCGAAAGGCTCGCGCTTCTCTTCCGTTTCGGGATGGGTCAGTTGCTCGAAGGCCTCGGCCAGAGCCAAAGGTTCCGGTTCCGGTTCCGGTTCCGATTCGCGAGGTTCGAGTTCCGGTTCCACCGGTTCCGGCGCGGGGCGCGCCGGCGGTGCGGGAGGAGCCGGTCTCGCGCCTCGAGGGGACGCCTGCCGCGGACGATCGCGATCGCGCTTCGGGCGACGGCCGCGCGCATCGTCGGCTGGCGGGGCCGCCGGAGGCTGTGCCTGGAGGATTTTGGGCCAGTCGAACTCGATATCTGGATTGTGTTCTTCGATCCAGCGGATGGCGTCTTCGTCGAGCGCGGGGCGGCCGACCTTGACGCCGGGCGGCGTGCGAAACCAGTAGAGAATGCGCTGCCGCGACCGCCCGTTGTGGCGGCCGGCGTGGACGAGCAAGGTCGTTTCGTACCCGCGTTTATCGCGGGTGAACCGCAATGATGGCAAAGCTATTTGCGTTTGGCTGATCTACCGGTTTTCTTCTTCGCCGGTCGTGCCGCCGGCTTTTTCTTCTTCGCCCCCACCTGCCTCGCCGCAGCTTTAGCGGAGGCGGGTCTCGCCGACGCCTTGGCGGAGGCGGACGCCGGGGCCTTGTAGACGGGAAGAAAGCGCATCTCGTCGCCGATCCAGTGGTAGCTATGAATCTCGACAACCGGAATACTGCTGTCGGTGCAGAGCCGTTTGGCGACCTCGACCATCTGCGCCGGCACGTATAAGTGGAAGGGGAATTTGAGCCGCCCGAACGGAATCCACTCGGCCATCGCCTCGAGGTTGTTGACCGATTCGACGGTCTCGACCTCGATGATGGCCATTACCTTCCGCCCCCGGTTCTGCGCCACGAGCACGACGTCGGGGAACACGGCGGTCGGGCCGGTCCCCACCGGGCTGTTCTGCTCGGCGCCGGGGTTGATGCCGACGTCGAAACGACGGCGAAACCTGGCTTGTAAGAGGCGTACGACGCGGTCGTGCTCGAGTTGCTCGCGGACCGGCCTGACGAGGATGGGGCTCACGAAAGCGGGACTATAACATGGATGTGATGTAAAGAAAGCCCAACTTTAGGCCGATACACCCAACGGCACGATACAATGACACCCGAGACGCCCAAACAGATGACCAGCGTAGCCGTGTCGACACCGGCAGCCACCCGCACCATTCTGATCGTTGACGACGACCCGAGCGTCACCGAGACGTTCGAGCGGATGCTGCGCCTCGAGGGGTATCACGTGGTGACCGCCCTCTCCGCCGAGGCCGGGCTCAACCAGGCCGAACGCTCGCACCCGCACGCCATCATCCTCGACCTGCGCATGCCGCTGGTCGACGGACTGCAGTTCCTTCGCACGCTGCGCTCGAAAGACGAGCTCTCGAAGATGCCGGTTGCCATCGTCACCGGCGATTACTTCCTCGACGACGCGGTGTCGCGCGAGCTGAAGGGCCTCGGCGCCGAAGTGCGCTTCAAGCCGCTGTGGCTCGAAGACCTGCTCGCGCTCGCCCGGAACCTGTTGAAAGCCTAAGGTCCTCTCGCCTGTATCTAGAGATCTAAAGATCTATAGATCTCGAGATCTATAGATGCCTGCGTTCCTGTAGTACGATCCTCCCCCGATGAATGACCGTTTCCTGAAAGCGTGCCGGCGCGAGCCGGTCGACCGCACGCCGGTGTGGTTCATGCGACAGGCCGGGCGGTACATGCCCGAATACCGGGAGATCCGCAGCCGCCATACCCTGCTCGACATCTGCCGATCGCCCGAGCTGGCCACCACCGTCACGATGCAGCCGGTGCGCCGCATCGACGTCGATGCGGCCATTCTCTTTTCCGATCTGCTGCTGCCCCTCGAGCCGCTGGGTATCCCGTTCGACTTCGTCCGCGGCGAAGGGCCTGCCATCGAGAACCCTCTGCGCTCTGAAGCCGACATCGATCGGTTGACATGGTTCGAGCCGCGCGAGGCGCTCGCGCACGTGCTCGAAGCGATCCGCATGATTCGGCGCGAGCTCGACGGCCCTCACAACGTGCCGCTTATCGGGTTCGGCGGCGCGCCGTTCACACTCGCCTCGTACGCAATCGAAGGCGGCCACTCGCAGAATTTCGCGCTGACCAAGGCGCTGATGTATTCGAACCCGCAGGCGTGGCACCGGCTGTGCGGCATGCTGGGCACGATCATGGGCGAATACATGAAGGCACAGATCGAGGCGGGCGCGCAGGTCATTCAGATTTTCGATTCGTGGGCCGGCGCGCTCAACTCGGCCGACTATCGCGAGTTCGTGCTGCCGCATACGCGCACCATCTTCGACGCGATTGCCGGAACCGGCGTCCCGACGATTCATTTCGGCACCGGCACCGCCAACATCCTTCAGGATCTCCGCGAGGCGGGGGGCGATGTGATCGGCGCCGACTGGCGCATCCCGCTGGACGAAGCGTGGGACCGCATCGGCCCCGACCGCGCGATTCAGGGCAACCTCGATCCCACGCTGCTGCTGGGGCCGCTCGACCGCATGCTCACGGCCGCCGACGATGTGCTCGGGCGGGCGGGCGGGCGGCCGGGACACATCTTCAATCTCGGCCACGGCATTCTTCCATCGACGCCGGTCGATCACGTGCAGGCGCTCGCGCAGCACGTACACCGCCACAGGCTCGCGCATGCCTGATGCCGCGGTGCTCCTGCTCGCTCATGGCACGCCCGAGTCCGCCGGCCAGATGGCCGACTATCTTCGCCTGGTCCGCGGAGGCCGCGAGCCCTCCGCGGAGTTGATCGAAGAAATGACGCATAACTGGGAAGCGATCGGCGGACGCTCGCCGCTCACCGACATCACCCTCCAACAGGCCGACGCCCTTCGCACGCAACTGAGCGCGGATGGACTCGAGGTACCCGTTGTCGTGGGGATGCGGAACTGGCGCCCGTTCATCGCCGATGCGATACGCGACATCGAACGCACCGGGGCCCGGCGCATCGTCGGCATTCCGATGGCGCCGCAGTTTTCGACGCTCAGCGTACAGAAATATATGGACGCCGCGAACGCCGCACTGCCAGACGGTATCGAGTTGTCCTGCGTGCGGTCGTTCCACGAACATCCGCTGCTCGTCGACGCGTTCGCGGAAAAGGTGATGGACGAACAGCCGCGTCCCGGCGAGGAGGTCGTCTTCACGGCGCACAGCCTGCCGCAGCGTGTGGCCGCCGGCGGCGATCCTTACCCACACGAGGTTGCCGCGACGGCGAAGGCGGTCGCCGATCGCTGCGGCATCAGGTCGTACGACACGGCGTACCAGAGCGCAGGCCGAACACCCGAGCCCTGGCTGGGACCGGATTTATCCGAGCACGTCCGCGCCCGTGCTGCCGCAGGCGTTCGGAGCATGCTCGTCGTCCCGATCGGGTTCGTGTGCGACCACACGGAAATACTGTTCGACATCGACGTGCAGGCGGCCGCCGCGGCGCGGGAGGCAGGCGTCGCGCTGCGGCGCACGCAGTCGCTGAACACGTCCCCGACATTCATTCGAGCACTGGCCTCGCTCGTGGAGTCGTCAGTCGCCAAGTCGTCAGTCGGCAGTCCCAGTCGCCAGACGACAGTCGACTGATGACTGACGAATTCTTCGACGTCGCGGTCATCGGCGGTGGAGTGTCCGGACTCGCGGCCGCGTACGAGCTGCGCAAACGCAAGCGCTCGGTCGTCGTCCTCGAGCGCGAGCAGCGGCCCGGCGGCATCATCAGGACCGAGCGCATCGGCGAGTTCCTCGTCGATGCGGGACCTGATGCGCTGCTGGTGCAGAAGCCGGCCGCCGTGGCGCTCTGCAACGAGCTCGGTCTCGCCGATCGCCTCATTCCGACCAAACTTCCGCGCACGGCCTTCGTGCTGCGCGACGGCGAGCTCCATCCCCTTCCCGGCGCATCGGTGCTCGGGTTTCCCACGCGCCTGAAGCCGCTCTTCACGAGCACGCTGTTCGGCTTGCACGCGAAGCTCCGGATGGCGGCGGAGCTCGTCATTCCACGCGCGCCCAACACCGGCGACGAGTCGATCGCGGGATTCGTGCGGCGCCGGTTCGGTCCCGAGGCGGTCGCCTACATTGCCGAGCCGCTGCTCGCGGGCATCCATGCCGGCGACGTCGAGCGGCTTTCGATGCGCGCGCTCTTTCCGAGGCTCGTCGACGCCGAAGCGACGGCCGGCAGCGTCATCAAGGCATTCCGGCGCGAGCCTCGCCCGGTCAACTCCGACGGCGTCTTCCGCTCGTTTCCAAACGGCATCGAAGAGCTGATCGACGGTTTGATGAAGGCGGTGCCGAAGGAATCCGTACGATGCTTCGCGAACGTCACGCGCATCGACGAAGGGGACGGGTTCACGATTCACGTTGCGGGCCGGCCGTCGATACAGGCGCGCGCGGTCATCCTGGCGATTCCCGCGTTTGCGGCGGCCGAGCTGGTCCGCCCGCTCGACGCGGATCTGTCGGCGGCGTGCGTCTCGATCCGCTATCTCTCGACGGCGACGGTCGTGTTCGCGTTTCCACGCGATGCGGTTCGGCACAATCTCAGAGGCACCGGCTTCGTGGTGCCGAGGGCCGAGGGCATCAGCATCACCGCGGGCGCGTGGATCTCGTCGAAGTGGCCGCATCGCGCGCCCGAAGGACAGGCGCTGCTGCGCGCGTTTCTCGGCGGCGCGCGCGATCCGGATGTGCTGTCAAAAACGGACGCAGCGCTGACGAGCGCCGCGCTCGGCGACCTGACGAAGATTCTCGGCATCCGCGGCCTGCCGATCATGACGCGCGTCTATCGGTGGAATCGATCGAGCCCGCAGCAGGAAGTCGGGCATGGCGATCTGATGCAGCGCATCGACACGCAGCTCGCCGCGCATCAGGGATTGTTTATCTCGGCCGCGGGATTCCGAGGCGTCGGCATCCCCGACTGCATCGCGGATGCGCGGAAGACCGCCGCAGCGGCGGCGGCATTCGTCCGGTGATGATTTCTATCTCAACGCAAAGACGCGAAGACGCAAAGGACCATCTGGATGAAACGCATACAACGATCGCTCGTCGCCATCGCGCTTCTGCTGATGCTGCCGTACGGGGCGCGCGCGCAGAGCGTGCCGCCGCACGTGGAGGCGCTGCTCAAACAGATCAAGGCGGCCGACACGGATCAGCTGGCGGTCTCGGAGGAGGACGGACGCTTTCTGCGGCTCCTCGCGGTGACCAGCGGCGCGACACGCGCGCTGGAGATTGGCGCGGCGAGCGGCTACAGCGCCATCTGGATGGGGCTCGCGATGCGCGAGACCGGCGGGAAACTGGTGACCATCGAGTACGACAAGGCGCGGGCGGCGCAAGCCGCGGCGAACATCACGAAGGCGGGCTTATCGGACGTCGTGCAGGTGATTTCTGGCGATGCATTCGCCGAGATTCCGAAGGTGGCCGGCGCGTTCGACTTCGTGTTCTGCGATGCGTGGAAGCGCGACTATCAGAAATTCTTCACGATGGTGTTTCCGCGCATGGACAAAGGGGGCCTGTTTCTCGGTCACAACGTCATCAACAAGCGCGAGGAGATGGCGGATTTTCTCAAGACTATCCACACCAGCCCCGCCGTGCTGACCTCGATTGTGGCGCCCTCCGGAGAGGGTGTCTCGATCACTTTGAAGAGATAGCCCGAACCGGCCGATAAGACACAGGATGACAACGCCCGCGTCACCGCTGGTTCTGGTGGTCGAAGACGACCACGGCGTGCGCCGTCCCCTCGAGAAATTCCTGCAGATGCACAACTTCAAGGTGGTGACTGCGGAGACGGCCGACGATGCCATCGACATGATTCAACTGCATCGGCCGGTGGCGGCGATTATCGACTTGCGGCTGGCGCGCGGCTCGGGACGCGACGTGGTCGTGTCGATGCCGGCGGGCACACCGGTCATCATCTTCTCGGGCGTGCCGACGGAATCGGCAGAGCTCGAGCGGCTGCGCCCGCGTACCCGCCTCGTGCAGAAGCCCTACTCGCTGACGATGCTGGTCGAAGCGCTGAAAGAGATGATCACCGCCGCGAAGGTTCCCGTAGCTTAGAAAGCCAGTCCGTTACATCAAAATACAATCGCCGCTCGGAGCCGTCAGTCAGCACCACTTCGTAGGCGTCGTAGGTCCGGCCGTCGACCTGCACCATCTCCTGCTGCTTCATCGTCCAGTTCTTTCCGCGCTCGCCAAACCATTTTCCCAGCAGCATCGTTTCGGCGCCTGCCGCGCTCAGTCCGCGCGGAGTGTTCTTGATGACGATGGCCGTCTGCAGAGAATCGCCAGGGCCGCCAGTCACGACAAGCGTGCCTTCGTTGATTGAGAGATCCATTTGCTGACTAATGATCTCGCGCTCGGCGTCGTCGCGATGAAAGATCGCCGCGAGCGGCGCGGGGCCGTAGGGCCCCCGCAAGCGAAGCGGCGAGGAGCGGGGACGGAGGGGCCCCCGCGACTAAAAAAGATGACCCGGGCGGGGCTCGAACCCGCGACCCTCGCATTAAAAGTGCGATGCTCTACCACTGAGCTACCAGGTCATGCCAGCGAACACCGAATTCTACCAGTAAAATACATTTGTGTTTTCCAAACTCGTCCGCCGCACCCACATGTACCTGGCGCTGTTCCTCGCGCCGTGGATGATCGGCTACGCCCTCAGCACCATCGCGATGCAGCATCGCATGCCGCGTCCGACGACGTTCATCACAGAAAGCGAACAGCAGTACGCGAACCGGTTCGAGCCCGGCACGCCGCCGCGCGAAATCGCGCGGCAGATTCTGGCGGACCTCAACATGGAAGGCGCCTTCGGCGTGCAGGGCCCGGCGCCTGACGGCCGCCTCACGATCAATCGCCAGGGCATGTTGTCGCCGCATCGCATCACCTTCTCTCCGAACGACCGCCGCATCGTCGTCGAGCGCCTCGAGCTCGACACGAGCGGGTTTCTGAACCGGTTTCACCGGCGCCGTGGTTACCAGCAACCCTACGCGGCCGATCTGGCGATGGCGATTGCCGTCGATGCGGTGATCGTCGCCATGGTGTTCTGGGCGCTTTCCGGTCTGTGGATGTGGTGGGAGATGCGCGCCACGCGGATGTGGGGGCTCGCCTGCGCCGCCACCGGCATCGGCATTTTCATCCTCTTCGTGGTGACGATATGACGTTCGCGCATGTCGTCCGCCGCGCGCACCTGTATACGGGACTGTTTCTGCTGCCCTGGGTCATCATGTTCGGCGTCAGCACGATCCCGATCAATCACCAGTCGCCGGAGCCGGTGGACTGGACGCGCATCAGCGAGCACCCGTTCGACGCGCCGCTGCCCGCGGCCGACGAAAACCTGCGGCCGCTCGGACGCCAGATGATGAACGCGGCGGGCATCGAAGGCGGCTACTGGGTGTACCGGGTCAACCCGCGGCAGGTACAGGTCGGCCATCCGGATTTTCTCTCACCGGTGCGCATGAACTACTTCACCGCGGAGCAGCGCCTCGTCGTCGAGCGGCGCCCGTTCTCGCTGCGGCCGTTCCTCTCGGGCATGCACACGCGCGGCGGCTACGACATGGGCGGCTTCTGGGATTCGGTATGGGCGGTGTTCGTCGATGTCGTCTGCATCGGGTTGATCCTGTGGATCGCGAGCGGCATCTATATGTGGTGGGGCCTGCCCGCAACGCGGCGATGGGGCTGGCTTGCGCTTGGCGCCGGCGCCGCGTGCTTTGCCGTGATCATCGCGACGCTATGACGTTCCCCGAGCGGGGGCCCTGGACGGCGTACAACTGTTTGCCGTCACCCGACGAGATCAAATCCATATCGAGCGTGCGGTGCACGTAGTCGATGAGCTCCTGCGACGCGGCCCTGGTGTCGAGGACGAGATACCGAAACGGCACCGACATCGACATCGGCGCGCGTTCCTGCTCCGCCTCTTCTCCATTCGACAGCCTCAATAAATTGCCGACGACCGGCATCGCGTCGTAGACCATCGCCACGTCCGGCGGCATGCGCCCGATGTATCCACCGACCACCGGATGCCCGTGAATCGTCGCGTTGTAGAGAAGGCGGCGGTCCTGGCTTCCCCGTCCCCTGGACAAGCCGTCGCCGATGCCGAATGGCAACTCGATGACGGCGCCGTTATCGGGAATCGTCGCGAGCTGTTCGTACACCGCGGGGCGATCGAGCGCGGTCAACGGAATCGGCGCGTGCAGGTAGTCGAGCGCGAGCAGTACGAGGAGTGCCCATTGAATGGCGGGCCGGCCGAGGGCCGACCTAAAGGTCGGCACTACGTACGTAGTGCTGGCCTTCAGGCCAGCCAAAGCCGCCATACGCAAAGACATCAACACGCCGAGCGCCAGATACACGCCGACGATGGCGCGGCCGGGCATGCGCGCGTTCTCGACGATCGGCACGAAGCGCGCGAGCGCCTGCGGCAGCGGCAGCGCCATGTCGAATCCTGCGACCGTCAGGAATGGGCCCAGCGCCCAGATCGCAAACACGACCAGCACGGCCTTCCACCTGCGCGCCTCTTCCGTGTCGAACCACTGCTCTCGATGCGTCAGCAACACGACGAGAGGCACGACGCCCAGCCATCCCACCGCTTCGATACGATCGAGCCCGAGCACGTCGTAGATGGCGCTGACTCCGCGCCCGTACAGTGGATGAAACGGGTTGCCCGCCAGCGGCGCCAGCGCGTCGATGCCGCGCGGCGCGCTGCGCCAGAAATAGGTCTGGCTCACGTAACGGCCTGAAAGCGCCAGACGAAACGCCTGCACGATGAGCGGCAGGCTGACGAGCGCGAAGGTCGCGACGGTAATCATCAGCGCCTGGGCGCCGCGCCAGAACGCATCAGACGACGAACGCTCAAAACGCAGTCCGACCCTCCACTTCGTCAACAGCCACGCGATTGCCAGCAGCCAGAGGAACAGCAGCGGATTGTGGACGCTTCGCGCCGAGATTTCGACGCCGTTGAGCGTAATGACGTCGCCGCCGAACGTCAGAATGACGACGATCAGAAAGAGATCGAGCGCCATGAGGGCCATCAGAACAAGACGCACCGTGAAGAGCGCCTGCGTGTGCGCCCGCGGCTCGCGATGGAGGCGCACGCAGTGCCACGATGCAAGCGTGTATGTCACCCCGAAGATCGCCAGGTACACGACGTGGTAGTACGCCGCGTACGCGGCGATGGCCACGCACACACCCGCACCAACCGCGGCGCCGATACTGCCCGTTCGCAGCGACCGCCGGAGGCATAGCGCGAAGAGCGGGATCACCCACGCCGTCAACAGATCGAAATGCCCGAGCAGGTGCGCGGCCACGTAAGGCGAACCGCCGAACGCGATGCCGGCGAAGAGCGCCACGCTCCGCTTGCGCACTACGTCGAACGCCAATGCGTAGGCGCACACCGCGTTCAGAAGCACCGAAACGACGATGTAGAGATTCTCCGCCGCGACGATCGACATGCCGCCGAGCGCGGTGGCCGAGACGTAGCCCTGCAGCGCGGTATGCGGGTGGTTGATGAGGTCGACCCCGAACGGGCTGAACAGGTACGTCGAGTGAAAAAACTCAAGATCGGGCGAGCTCAGCGCCTTGCGCATCCACCACACATTCCAGAGGAAGCTGTAGTTGTCGCCCCCCAGGCCGGGAATGTGATCGTTGAAATGGATGGCGAGGGGCCAGGTCCAGACGATGGAGAGCGCCGCGAACAGCACGACCGCCGGCAAGTGC
>CAYHHH010000054.1:19514-27020 GCA_964356125.1 uncultured Bifidobacteriaceae bacterium
TCGAGCGCGTCGCGGAACTGGCGCGGCGTGTGCGCGCGGAATCCGCGCCCGCCCCAGAGCTCGGCGAGCTTCGAGAACGGCCAGCCGACCGTCTCGTTGTAGCGCGCCTCCGGGAAGAACGCCTGCAGCATCTCCCAGCGGCTGTTGTTGAGCAGAATGACAATCGGGTTGCAGCCGTATTTCCGCGCGTGCGAGATTTCGCTGCCGGTCATCTGAAACGCGCCGTCGCCGACGAGCACGAGCGGGCGGCGGCCGCTCGCAATCTGCGCCCCCAGCGCCGCCGGCACCGCAAAGCCCATCGTCGCGTAGTAGGCCGGCGCGATGCACTCGTTCGAGCGGATGTCCACGCTCGCGAACAAGGCGTCGCCGGTGTCGGCGACCAGCGGAAACTCCGGATGCAGCTCGACGAACTCGTTTACGAGCTTGATGACGTGCTTCATCTTGATCTGCTCGTCCTGCTTGAACGGATCGAAGATTTCGGCTGACACGTCGGTGCCCATCGCTTCGACGATGTGTCCGCGCACCGGCAGGTCCGACATCAGCAGCCGATCGATCACCATGTCGATGGGCGTGTGCTGGAACCGGTGGTACTTGATGAACACCTCGCGCGCCACACAGACGATGAGGTTGTCTTCGTTCACGCGATCCGCCGACACGCCCAGGCTCGTATCGCTGACGAGCTCGCCGATCAGCAGCAGGCAATCGGACGATTCGACGATCTCGCGCAGCGGCTGCGGGCTGACGCCGCCGAGATACGTGCCGATGAATTGCGGATGCCGCGTCGGAAACACCCCGCGCCCGAGGAATGACGAGGTCACCGGAATCTGCAGCCGCTCGGCCAGCTCGAGCACCTTCGGAATCAGATGAAACCTGTGCACTTCCACGCCGACGATGAGCACCGGATTCTTCGCGGCCTTCAGCCGGCTTACGATCTCGGCTGCGGCTTCGTCAACCGCACCCTCATCGACGCGCAGCTCAACCTGTTCGACGCTCGACAACGGGCTGATATCGGCACACACCATGTCGCGCGGCACTTCGAGATAGACGGGACGCTTGAACTTGAGCGCCACTTCAATCGCCTTGCGAATCTGCGCCGCAGCGGTGCGCGGATCGTCGAGGACGGCGCCGAACTCCGTGACCTCCTGAAAGATCTTGAACTGCGAGTCGTACGACTTCACCTCGTGATGCACCTGCACGCCCAGGCGTTTTTCCGATTTGCCGGGGCCGCCGGTAATGATGATGAGCGGTGATTCCTCGGCGTAGGCGCACGCGACCGCGTTGAGAATATTGAGCCCGCCGGCGCCGTAGGTGACGACGCAGACGCCGAGGCCGTTGGTGATGCGGGCGGCGCCGTCGGCCGCGAAGCCGACGGCCGGCTCGTGGCTCAACGTGATGAGCGTGAACCGGCCGTCCTCGGCCAGCGCTTCGTAGAGGTTGAGGACAAAATCCCCGGGAATCCCGAATATGTGCCGTACGCCCTGCGCGTAGATCTCGTCGAAGAGAACCTGGTGGAGCTTCAGCGCAACTGCCCTTTCAATGTCTCGGTGAGATATGTCTTGTGCCGGTTCATGTCGTCTTCGACCGTGCCTTCCCCCGGTCGCGGCATGTCGAAGTCCATCGTCACCCATCCGTCGTAGTTGCGCCGGCGCAGCTCGACGAAGAACGCCGGGAAATCGACGCCGCCGCTGCCCAGGCGCTTGTACAAGTTGACGGCCTTGTGCTCGTCTTCGCTCGGCGCGGGGCCGCGCCAGCCGCGCGCGGTGGCGTATTTCGCTTCGGCGTCCTTGAGATGAATGGAGGCGACGCGCGAATAGTAGGTCTTCAGCGCGTTGACAGGATCGATACCGCCGAGCGTGGCGTGCCCGGTGTCGAGCACGAGGTAGACGTACTTCGGATCGGTCAGCTCCATCATCATGTCGAGCTCGGGCTGCCGCTCGACCAGCGTCCACGCGTGCGGATGGAACGCGAACTTGACGCCCGCATCCATCGTCCGCTTCCCGACCTCGTTCAGGTTGCGCGCGAGGATCTTCCCGTTCTCGGCGCTCAGGTTTTCGGGGCCCACGCGCCGGCTCAGATTCACCTTGAGGTGCTTGCAGCCGAAGTACGCGACGTACTTCGCGCGCGCCGCGTTGCTCTCGAAGGTGGCCTGGACGCGGGCGGGATCGAGATACTGCCCGCCGCTCCCCACCGTGCAGAGCGCGATGCCGGCATCATCGAGCAGCTTCTTGAACACCTCCGGCGGCTGCGTGATGTACTGCGGCATGTCGTCCTCGAACGGCTCGAGCCCGTGATAGCCGTACTGCGCCGCCATCTTGATTCCCGTTTCGGGATGCGGCTTCAGGCCGCGGAACTGGTGCCCGCTCATGGCATAGCGCATCTTGTCGCCGGGCAGCGCAAACGCCTGTGCGGCGACTGCGGCGCCAAGCCCCGCGCCGATGAATTCGCGACGAGTCAGCATAGTGAAACCTCCTGGACGTGTTGACGGTTGCGATCATGGTAAACCGGTTTCCCCCGTTTTTGCGCATTATGAGATGCGGCTCGCGGACGCCGCGGTCCCGCCTCCGTATGTGCTCGTGGCGCATTCGTTTGGCGCGCTCGTCATTCGCGCGTTCGCTCGCGCGCATCCGGCAGATGTCGCCGGGCTCGTGTTCGTCGATCCGCGGCGCCCCGGCAGGTCAGCCGGATGT
This sequence comes from uncultured Bifidobacteriaceae bacterium, assembly GCA_964356125.1. Classification (GTDB taxonomy): domain Bacteria; phylum Acidobacteriota; class Vicinamibacteria; order Vicinamibacterales; family JAMQPK01; genus JAMQPK01. The sequence continues at coordinate 22,202 of CAYHHH010000054.1, forward strand.
TCGGCCGCAAGGCGGCCGCGCTCATGGAGCACATGGTCGGCGAGGTGCAAAAGCTCCCGCCCGAGGTGCTGCCCTTCGTCCAGGCGCACTGGTCCCATCCCAACGCGTTTCGCGGCATGTGGCAGCATCTCGCGGCGATGCCCTCAGGCTCTGCGGATCTCACGCAAGGAACGGAGACGTTCGGCGATATCCCTGTCGTCGTGCTGTCAGCCGGCGCTCGCGATCCACGATGGGCAGCCGAGGACGCGGCGCTTGCGCGCGCGTCTTCGAACGGCCCCGGCCCGCTATTTTAGGGCCGTGGCGCCATGTAGCCCGTTCGATAGAACGCCTGCACGCCCCGGCGCTTCACAGTGATCTGCGTCCGCCGATACTTCCCGTCGATCGTGTTGTTGCTCGACGTGTACGCGAGCAGATAGTACGTGCTGCTTTCGCGGACGATGCGATCGAACGCCTCCCGATAATTATTCGTATCGGTGACGGTAAACCCACCCGTGTGATCCGAGAGAACGTAGAAGCCATCGAGCACGCTCGGCTTCCCTGGTTCGGTCTGCGCCATGCGCCGGCGTGCCATATCCGGGCCTCCGCGGCCATCCACAGACGGGCTGATAAATCCGGGGTTCAACATGCCGCGCGGGTCGATCGCATACAGGCTGACATTGGCCTGCACGGCCGCGCGCACCGCATCCCAGATCGGCTCGTTGCAGAGAATCTGCTCGCCGACATCAGGGTTCACCCTTCGCCCGCTGTCGTCCTGCTGTTGACCTCTGAGCGTTGGAGAGAAATCGGTCGTCGCTTCGTTGCCGACACGACAGCCCACTTGCGAGCCGACGTAGATGAGGGTCTTATGGCGCCCACGATTCCTGGACGCGCGCAGGCTCGTCCATGTCGAGCGTGCCGGTGAAGCGATCCACCGCTCTCAACAGCGCTGCCTTGTCGCGCGTGAAGTCCTGGCGCGCCGCGCCGCTCGCAATGACGACGGCGGCCGCATCGGCGGGCGTCACGCGATCGCGGATGAACCCTTTGATGAGATCGCGAGTGCGCGCCGACGCCCCGACGCCCACATGCACGTCGTCCAGCAGGAACGCGTAGAGCCGCCCTGGCACCTTTTCCAGATCGGCCGGCGTAAGGACACCGGAAGAGGGGACCGTCAACGGCGATAGCGCCTGTGCGGCCGAATGATCGACGAGCGTAAATGCTGAGATCGTCTGCGGGGCTCCGTCCTCGAGCACATCGATGTCGCTCGCGGTCAGATCGCGAACGAAGCCGCCTTTGGCATCGACAACGCGAACCGGAAGCTGGACGACGGTCGTCTCGGTGCGGAATGTCGGCGCCTGGGCGTGCCCTACGATTGACAACAGCGATAGCGCCGCGGCGATCAATACGTGTTTGTGCATGGCAAGGTCCATTTTACAATGACCTCCTCCACATGATCTCGCCTGGAACCCGCGTGGCCGTCGCCGCTGCCGTCGTTTCAGCAGCGTCATTTGTTTACGCTCAGGAACCGTCGTTCAGAAGCGGCTCCAACCTTGTCATCGTCCCCACGACGGTGACCGATCGAACGGGCCGGTTCGTGCGCGGGTTGACGGCGGCCGATTTCGAGATTCTCGAAGACGGCGTCGGCCGGCCGGTTGCGCAGTTCAGCGCGCAGCGGGTTCCGGTGAGCGTCGCGATCGTGCTCGACATCAGCGGCAGCATGTCGACGGAACCTGCTCGCTGGGAATTGACGCAAAGAGCGCTCGCCTCGTTCCTCTCGAAGCTCGAGGGCACTGACGAGGTGACGCTCATCGTGTTCAACGATCGGCCGGAGCGGCTCGGCGGCTGGACCCGGCACACGTTCGATGTCTTCAGCGCCCTTCGCCGCGTCAAGACGGGAGGCGGCACAGCGCTCTTTCGCGCGTTATCAAGCGCGGTGCCGGTACTCGGCGAGGCGTCACATCCCCGCAGAGCGCTGCTGCTGATTTCGGACGGCAATGAGCACGACCCGTACGACCCGTTTTTCACATCGACGCGGTTCCAGGGGATCAGAGCCAGCGAGGCGATCCGCCGATCGGGTGCCGCTCTTTACGCGATCGGCATCGGCATGGGACGCGAGCCGGTCAACCGGCTGATGCTCGGCGATTTGTCGGAGCCGACCGGCGCGTACTTCGAAGTCGTGTCGAACCCCGGCATGCTCGAAGCCGCCGTCGGCCGCGTCGCGGACGACCTGCGCGATCAGTACATCCTGGCATTTGAACCGACACAACGCGACGGCGAGTTCCACACGATTGCGGTGAAGACGCGCGGCGCAGGCCATCGCGTCCGCGCGCGGAGTGGATATGTGGCCGCGGCCCGTCGCTAACGAAGGCTGAGCGACAGCATGTACGGCAGGTGCGCTTCGTCGGTCTTGTCCATGCGCCGGACTTCGATTCTGTAGTCGCCGTTTTCCGCCGGCCGTCCGGAGGCAAAGCGCCCGCCGGCCGAGGTCCGGGCCCCGAGCGGCGCGCCAGTCGTCGCGTGCACCACACGAATGACCGCCGCACCGGCAGGCACGCGCTCCAGTCTCACGCTCGCCAGTCTTCCCTTCGGCAGATAGAGGATCAACATATCGGTCGCGCCTCGAGCAAGGATGCCCGGAATCTGCGTGGGCCGCGGGCCGACGCGGATGGCGACGCGTCGCGGCTCTTCTTTCCGCGCGGCGCCACGGGGGGCCTCGACTCCTCGCGCAGCCGGCGACATGACTTCTTCCGCAAACCGCGGAACGGTGATCGCGGTGATGCGCCACTGCCCATCCACCATTTCCACCGTGACGTCGCCCGGCCCGCGCGCGAGCGATTCGCGCAGCGCCGGCGTGAAGATGTCGTCGTAGCGCTCGAGAAGACCCGCCGCATCCCTGAACGGCACACGGAGGCCGCCGATCGAGATGGTGATGGGATAGCGAATCATTCCGGCAACCGCGTTGCGGTCGTCCGCCCGGAACGCGCGCTGCAGTTGACGGCTCTGACCATAGCATCCTCCACTGCAATCATCGGCGGTATCATGGAACGAAGCCCATGAGCGTCACACCTGATCGAGCCCCATGGCTGAAGGGCGGCGATGCCGCGTGCACCACCAGGCCGAAGGTGCTCAGGCCGAGGCGACTGGTGCTGCTCGGCGCGCCGGGGGTCGGGAAAGGCACGCAGGCCGAGCTGCTCTCCGAGCGGTTGGGAGCCTGCCAGCTCTCCACAGGCGATGTCTTCCGATCAGCGGCGTCACGTCTTCCGTCCCGCCATGCAAATTGGTTGCGACCACCTTACGGGGAAAGCGATCGCCGACCGTCCCTGTCGGCGGGACGCCGGAGAGTTCGAGGGAATCGAGCGGGAGCGTCGGCTGCGCCGGCCCGACGAGCCCGCTGCACGCGGCCGTCAATGCGACAGACATGACCGCGAGCAGGCACGTGCGGCCAGCCGCAGACCAGCGAGGACGTGTCGAGTAACTTCGGCCGATCACGGGAATGGCCGACATTATAGCGAGAGGGGCGGTCAGGGCGATGGGTAGCACTTCCCGGCTCGGGCCATAATGAGCGAGTGAGGCTTACATGACCACGAGCGGAGGCCTTCTGCGTGCGGTTGCCCTGCTGATGGGAATCGCGATTCTGGCAGCGACGTACGGAATGCTGGACGCCCAAGGGCGCCGCCAGGGTGCCCCGCCGGCACCTGGCAATTTGCTGCCCGGTGTGCTCGAGCCGTGGCGCTTGTCGATGCCGTCCGAATCGGAGCTTCGGGCGCGCGGCGCCACGATGGCCGACGCACGGACGTTTGCCAAGACCCTCCGGGCCATTGCCGACGTCGTCACGCAGGCGCCCGGCTACAACCCGGTGCCGGCTGGTTGCGATATCACGATCTCGGCCACGGTGAGCATGGTGGTCAACAGCACCACGAAGAAGCTGAGCCGCTTCCGCGGCAACCTGTTGATTGGGTGCCTGCCCTTCGATGTGGAGATCCGCGACGGAAAGCAGGTGCGCGGCGGGCACGGCGAGACTCTGTTCTTCCAGATCTACGTCAACGCGCCGTCCACGCTCGCGCGAGGGAGCAGCTGGACCGATGGAAACGGGCTGCTCTATCTACAGCCCGAGCGAACGGGAGAGTTTGGCGGGTTTCCGGTCTATTCGCGCGTGAACGAATACTACCTGGCGACCTTTGAGTATCCCGTGATTGTCATCGCGCGGCCGGGGCATCCGCTCTTCCGGCCCGTCGGTCGCGAACGGGCGTGGAAGGCGTTCATCGCCGATGTCGAGAAAGAGGGGTCGTTGACGCCGGACAGCATCGACGCATCGAAGCGGATGTTGGCGGCGCTCACGCCCGAGCAGCGAACAGAGCCGGCCTGTTACTACAGCCTCAGCCGATTGGACCGCAATACCAAGTCCGCCTTTCCTGGCATCAGCGAGCGCGGGATTACGCCGGTGGGCGTGAAGGACTGCATTCCGATCGTGCAGCTCAACACCGGTGTCATGAACAGCGCGCTGCCGCCAACCGCCGTCCAGATGATCGTCGTCACGTCCTACCACGACCTCGTGTCCCACGGGGAGACTGCCCGGAAGAAGGGTGAGACGCCGGCCTTCTTCTTCGAGGTCACGGCCACGGCGCTGCGCCGGATGGATTGGCAGAAGCTGGCGGCGATGCTCGACCGGCCGTGACATGGAAATACGCCTGGAATCCGTGGCGACTGAACGTCTGATAGGTGTTGTTCGCGTCGCGCACCCGCGAGCGCGTGCCGCTCGGCCCCTTCGATATCCATCTTGATGAAATCGACGCGGCCGAGCTTCAGGTCTTCGGCCATTCCGTCGAGCGTCACCGCGCGCACC
>CAYHHH010000055.1:0-26456 GCA_964356125.1 uncultured Bifidobacteriaceae bacterium
AGCTTTCAGCCCGAGCATACGGAGCTCGGCGGTACTGAGGCGACGGGCGTCGACTATCTGCGCACGCTCGCGCTTGCGCGAATCGTGCTCGACAACTTCGACAACCTGCAGGCGTCGTGGGTGACACAGGGAGGCAAAGTCGGCCAGCTCAGCCTCGCCTACGGCGCCAACGACATGGGCAGCGTCATGATCGAAGAAAACGTCGTCCGGGCGGCCGGCGCTGCGTATTGCATGGACGAGATCGAGATCGTCCGCAACGTCGAAGATGCCGGCTTCGTGGCGAAGCGCCGCAACATGCACTACGACGTGCTGGGCGATCCCATCTTCCGCGAGCGCGCCGTGCCGCGCATGCTGAGCCTGGCGACGGCGCGCGCCGACGGATCCGCAGGCGAAGCGGCGGACGTCAAGTCCTATCCCGCCCGCAGCCGCGCCGGCAAAGAGGCGCGACAGTAAGTGCCGCAATATCGCGCGGCGTGGCTGCTGCCGGTGTCGCAGCCGCCGATTCGCGATGCGTGGCTTCGGACCGACCGCGGGCGCATCATCGCGTTCGGCCACTCGCGCCCCGGCGACTTCACCGCTTCCGACGAAATCGATCTCGGGGAAGTCGCGGTGCTGCCCGGCCTCGTCAACGCCCACACGCACCTCGAGCTGTCGTGGATGCGCGGCCGCATTCCCGAGACCGAGGATTTCGATGGATGGATCCGCAGAATCATCGAGCTGAAGAACGAGTCGGCGCGCCACGGCGACGCCGTTGCGGCCGCGATCGATGACGCGATTCGCGAGGCCCGCGCGTTCGGCACGGTCCTCGTCGGCGACATCACGAACACCCTCGCCTCGTCTGGCCCCTTGAGCGCGAATGGCATGGCAGCCGTTGTGTTTCACGAGCTTCTCGGCTTTCGCAGCGAGGATGCGGCGACCCTGATGCAGGAAGCGGCGACACGCCTTCAGCGTGCGCCGGCCTCCGAGCTCGTGCGCCACACGCTGGCGGCGCATGCGCCGTACTCCGTGTCGCCCGCGCTGTTCGGCCTGATCCGCGCGGCCCTTCAACGCGATCCGTTCGCGAGAACGAGCGTGCACCTCGGCGAATCGCCCGCGGAGATCGAGTTCCTGAAGTCCGGGACGGGCCCGTGCCGCACGGGCCTCGAGCGGATGGGGAAGTGGGATCCACCCTGGGTGGCTCCACGATGCGGGCCTGTCGAGTACCTCGATCGCATGGGCTTCCTCGACGATCGGATCCTTGTCGTGCACGGTGTCCAGTTCGTCGCTGCCGAGCTGAAGCGCCTCGCGGCCCTTGGCTCGACACTGGTGACCTGCCCGCGCGGAAACATCCGCACCGGCGCCGGTACGCCGCCCATCGAAGCGTTTTTCGGGTCCGGAGTGCGCGTGGCGGTCGGCACGGACAGTCTCGCCAGCGTGCCCGATTTGAATGTGTTTGCCGAGCTCGAGGAGATGAGGCGGCTCGCGCCTGCGCTGCCGGCGCGCACGCTGATCGAGAGCGCGACGATCAACGGCGCGCGGGCGCTCGGTTTCGACAGAGATTTCGGCACGATTGATTCGGGCAAGTGCGACGCGCTCATCGCCGTGCAGCTCGATGGCTCCGTGCCGAGCGTCGAGGAGTATCTTCTATCTGGGATCGACGCCTCACAGATCAGCTGGATTCCCGCATCATGATCCCTGTCCTCTCCGAGCACGGCCCGCTGGCGGCCGTGGCGGTGAAGCATGCGCGCGACGCATTCATCAGCGACGCCGTCATCGAGTCGCAGTGGAAGCCGCTGAATTTTTCGGCGCCTCCGGACTTCTCGCGCGCGCTCGCCGAGTACGATCGCTTTCTGGAGATCGTTGCGGGCAGCGGCTGCGAGATCGTGCTGCTGCCGCAGGGCAGCGGCCTGACCCTCGATTCGATCTACACGCGTGATGCGTCGGTGGCCAGCGGCGAGGGTGTGATCCTCGCCAGCATGGGCAAGCCGTCGCGTGCGGACGAGCCTCCGGCGCAGGAGGACGAGTTGCGGCGACAGGGGTGGCCGATTGCTGGATCGATTGCGCCGCCGGGGCGTCTCGAAGGCGGCGATCTCGTGTGGCTGGATCACCGAACGCTGGCCGTGGGGCTGGGCGCCCGCACGAACGACGAAGCCATTCGGCAACTGAAGACCCTGCTGGGCGGCTCGTTCGACGAGCTCATCGTGGTGCCGCTGCCGGACTATCCCGGGCAGCACGATGTCATGCACCTCATGTCGCTGGTCAGCCCCGTCGATAGCGACTTGGCCGTCATCTATTCCCGCTTGCTGCCTGAGGCGTTTCGACTGCTGCTGCTGCAGCGCGGCTACCAGTTCGTCGAAGTTCCAGACGCCGAGTACGAGACGATGGGGACGAACGTGCTCGCGCTGGGACCGCGCGAGTGCGTGATGTTGAGCGGCAATCCGAAGACGCGTGCCGCACTGGAGAAGGCGGGCGCGCACGTGCACGTGTACGACGGAGAGGAAATCAGTCTGAAGGGCGGCGGAGGTCCGACATGTCTCACGAGACCGCTTGCGCGCTTGGGGTAATGCACGCATTGGAAGATTGATAGATTCGAAGATTGATAGATTAATACACGCGCCCAACACTGTCGATGGCTTCGAGCGGTATGTGCAGCTTCACGGTGACGGTGCGCACGTGGCGGAAGCCAGGAACAACGTTGAGTCGCTTCAATGGCGGGACACGAGCACCGCCAATACGATCAGGTCGTATCGCAACTACGTAGCGATGCACCCACAAGGAAGATTTGCGCCGGAAGCCACGACGAAGCTATCCGCCCTACGTGTTGATCAAGCGCCATTCGCGGCTGCTCTCAAGACACGGTTCGTCGTGACGTCCGTCCCTCCTGAAGGGCGACAGAGGAGTCGCTGGCGGGGATCACTGGTCTCGTCGAAGACATTTCGATGAAGTGAATTCTCGCTCACGTGAGCGTCGCAGGGCGGGCAGCGACGTCGGGAAACGCTTTCAGCAGCGCGGCATCGAACGTGGCGAGGGGCAGCTGCTCCCGAATGGCCAGTTCGACGAAGAGCGTGTCGTACACCGCGATTTTGGACTGATGGGCGCGCACGAGCGCCGCCTGCCAGAGCGTGCGGTTCGGCACTGCGTGAATGCCGAGGCCATCGGCCAGCGTCAGCCGGTTCGCCGCCTCCTCGATGCTCAGCACATTGTGCCGGGTCGCCATCCAAAGGGTATTCGCCAGCTCGGCTTCCCATAAGGCGGGCGCCCACGCGTCGTCCAGGGCCGCCATAAACGCCCTGACCTCCGCGGCAAACTGGTTCGTGCCGAGTACGTAGTACGCGACGACGTTCGTATCGACGACCGCGTTCACGAGCGTCCGGCGCCGATCCAGGCATCCACCTCGGCGGGACTCGGCCGGCGCGATTGCCGGGCCCACCCCGCTTCAATCTGTTCCAGCACCGAGCGTCGTTCGGCAACGTGCGCCTCCAGCAACTCGCGGACTTCCTGCTCCATCGACCGGCGGCGCCGCCGCGCGAGTGCCTTGAGGGACCGAACAACCTTGAGCGGGACATTGCGAATCGTCAGCGTGGGCATGTGGTTGCTCCCGTGCAAGCACAATGCTAGCATCTATCACGACCAATCTGCCAATCTCCCAATGGTGATTCAGTGAAGCTACTCGTCAAGCGCCTTTCTCCCTCAGCGACCCTCCCTGCGTACGCCCATCCCGGCGATGCGGGGCTCGACCTGTGTGCGAACGTCAGCGTATCCATCGAGCCTGGCGACACGAAGCTCGTGGGCACCGGCATCTCGATTGAGCTGCCGCCGAACACCGAGGCGCAGGTGCGGCCGCGGAGCGGCCTGGCGCTGAAGCACGGCATCACCGTGCTGAACACGCCGGGCACGATCGACCACGGCTACCGTGGCGAGGTCGGCGTGATATTGATCAATCATGGACGTGCGCGCTTCGACGTGCAGCCGGGCATGAAGATCGCGCAGATGGTCATCGCGTCCTGTCTGAGCGTCACCGTAGAAGAAAGCGGAGAGCTGAGCGGCACGGCGCGCGGGCAGGGCGGCTTCGGATCGACGGGAGCGTAACGAGACGTGAACCTGACGAAGGGGCAATACTCGATCACCACCGATCCGCAGAAGATCGATCTCGACGCGGTGCACGCGTACCTGAGCCGATCGTTCTGGGCCGAGGGGATTCCGAAAGACACCGTGGCGCGGTCGCTCGCCAACTCGCTGTGCTTCGGATTGTTCGACGGCGCTGGGACGCAGGTCGGATTCGCCCGTGTCGTCACCGATCGCGCGACGTATGCCTACTTGTGCGACGTGTACGTCCTCGAGTCGCACCGCGGCCACGGCCTCGGCAAGTGGCTGATTGAAACCGTCATGGCGCATCCCGACCTGCAGGGGCTGCGGCGCTTTCAGCTCGTCACCCGCGACGCGCACGGGTTGTACAGCCGCCACGGCTTCGCGGCGCCCGCCCATCCCGACCGGCACATGGAAATCTTCAAGCACGGCATGTACGTAGACAGAGAATAGGGGCGATGGGCGCGTTAGGTGCGTTAGGTGCGTTAGGTGCGCTAGGTGCATTAGGGGCGCTAGGTGCGTTGGGGGCGTTAGGTGCGTTGGGTGCGGATGCTTAAGCGTCTTTCTACCTATTTGTCGTTCGTGCGCTTCAGCCATTCGGTGTTCGCGCTGCCGTTCGCGCTGACCGGCGCGCTGCTGGCGTCACGCGAGCATCCGGTCACGTGGCGTCACGTGCTCTGGATCATCGTGTGCATGGTCACCGCGCGCAGCGCGGCGATGGGCTTCAACCGTCTGGTCGACGCGCGATTCGACGCGGTCAACCCGCGCACGTCATCGCGCGAAATTCCCGCAGGCCGCATGTCGACGACGGAAGCGACGGTGTTCGTGGGGGTGATGTCGATCGCCTTTGTCGCGGCGGCTGCGCAGCTGAGCTGGCTGTGCTTCGTCCTGTCGCCGGTCGCGCTCATCATTATTTTCTGGTACTCGCTCGCGAAGCGGTACACGTGGGCGACGCAGTTCTTCCTCGGGCTCGCGATGGCCGTCGCGCCGGTCGGCGGATGGCTGGCCGCGGGCGGCGGCGCCGGGTGGGAGCCCTGGATGCTCGGCCTTGCGATCGCACTCTGGGTCGGCGGCTTCGACGTCCTCTACGCCTGCCAGGACCTCGACGTCGATCGGCGCCAGCACCTGAAGTCGATTCCGGTGCGCTTCGGCGTGGCGCGCTCCTTGTGGATCGCGCGCGCGATGCACGCGGGCGCGGTCGCGTGCCTCACCCTGCTGGGATTCATCGCAGGCCTCGGTCCTGTCTATTTCTTCGGCGTTGCCCTCGTCTCGGCCCTTCTCGTGTACGAGCAATCGCTCGTCAGCGCGACCGATCTGTCGAATGTGAAGCTCGCGTTCGATCTCAATGGGTACGTCGGCATTCTCTACTTCGTCATCACCGCGATTTCTGTGTATGTCGCCCGCTGACCAATCCCTAATCCCTAATCCCAAATCCCTGACACCTCCAGCGAAGGATGCGTCTCGTATTTCGGGCATGTTCGACGCGATTGCGGAGCGTTACGACTTCCTCAATCATCTCCTCAGCGCCGGGCTCGACAAACGATGGCGGAAGCAGGCGATCGATGTGCTGCAGTTGACCGGCCGCGAGACCGTCCTGGATCTCTGCACGGGCACGGCCGATCTCGCGCTGGCAGCCACCAGCAACGAGCGCCGCGCCAAGCGCGTGGTGGGTGTCGACTTCTCCGCGGCCATGCTGCAGATCGGAAATGAGAAGGTACGTAGGGCGGGTCCTGTTGGACCCGCCGGTGCCGCCGCCTTCGCCCCCGCGATTACCCTAATCCGCGGCGACGCCATGCGCATCCCGCTGCGGGATGCGACGGTCGATGCCACCACCATCGGCTTCGGCATCCGCAACGTCGAGCGGCCCGCCGAGGCCTGCCGCGAAATCGCGCGAGTTCTGCGACCTGGCGGCACGCTCGTGATTCTGGAATTTTCACTTCCGCGATGGTCGGCGCTGCGCAATTTCTATCTCTGGTATTTCCGGAAGATTCTGCCCCTCATCGGCCGGCTCATCTCGAAGCACCCGAGCGCGTACAACTACTTGCCCGCATCCGTCGAAGCATTTCCCTCGCCTGAAGCGTTCTCGCAGCAGTTGCGGGACGCCGGCTTTGGCACCGTGCGTGCAGTTCCTCTGACCTTCGGCATCGTCTGCATGTTCGTCGCGGTCAAGGGCCCACGCGGCGACCGGGTGCTATAATCGACTAAATTACTGATGTACATCGACTTTGAGGATTCACACCCCGATACGCCGAGGGTCGAGCCGGCGCTGTCCGTACGCGAGGGTGTCCTCATCTCGATAATCGTCCACCTTTTGCTGCTCATCGCGGTCCTGCTCGTTCCCGACTTGCTGCCCGAGCAGGTACGGCCGAGGCCCGTGGCGACGGCGATCAATCAGGAACCGCGCCAGAATCCGCGTCTCGTCTTCATGCAGCCGCGCGTCGACATTTCGAAGCCCCAGCCGCGTGCGGACGTCGACGCGTCCGACCAGGACCGCCGCCTGTCGACCATCGAGCCGCCGCCGAAGCCCGAGAACCCGCTGCCGTTTGCGCGCGGCAATTCCTCCGAGCGCGAAGAGAATGAGATTGCGCCGCCGAACCGCGGCAACGCGCCCGAACCCTCCGTCGCGCGCGGCGCGCCCAACGCCGACGCCGAAGGGCAGATGGCCGCCAACGATCCCTCGCGATCGATGATGCGTTTGCCGGAGAGGCCCAACGCAGCGCCCGGGCTGCGCATCGGCGATACCGGCAGCAAGGGCGCGCTTGGCAACGCGCTGCGCAATCTTCAGCGTTACGTGCAGAATCAGTCTTTCGACAACCCGAGCGGGAGCGGTGACTCGCAGGGCCTGATCCAGTTCGACAGCAAAGGGGTGGACTTCGGCCCATGGTTGCGCCGCTTCGTCGCGCAGGTGAAACGCAACTGGTTCGTGCCGCAGGCGGCGATGATCATGAAGGGGCACGTCGTCATCACCTTCAACATCCACCGCAACGGCGCCATCACCGACATCGAAGTGAAGCAGCCGTCGAGCATCGAGTCGTTCAACCTTGCAGCGGTCAACGCGCTGATGAGCTCGAACCCGACGCAGCCGCTGCCGGCGGAATATCCGTCGGACTCGGCATTCTTCACGGTGACGTTCCTCTACAACGAGGATCCCGACGACTTCAGGTAATGCCATGTCCCTGCCGACGCGCGCGCAACAGCTGGGCCTGCTGATTCTGCTCGGGCTGGTCGTCGGCTTCATCATCTTTAGGAACTAGCCTCTGAGGCCGCCGATACTCGCCATCCTGGGGCCCACGGCGACGGGCAAAAGCGCGCTCGGCATCGAGCTGGCGCTGCGGCGAGGCGGCGAGATCATCAGCTGCGACTCGACCGCGGTTTATCGCGGCTTCGACATCGGCACCGACAAGGTGCCGCTCGCCCAGCGCCGCGGGGTTCCCCATCACCTGATTGACGTCGTGGAGCCGACCGACGAGTACACGGCCGCGCGGTATGCGAGCGATGCGGTGGCCGTCATCGAGCAGATCTACCAGCGCGGGCGCTGGCCCATCATCGTCGGCGGCACGGGGTTCTACTATCGCGCGCTCGTGCGCGGCCTGTTCCCGGGCCCGGGCGCCGACGCGACCATGCGGAACCGGCTCGACGCGATCGCGGGGCGCCGCGGCGTCGAATGTCTTCATCGCATGCTGAAGCGCGTGGACCCGGAGTCGGCGGCGCGGATTCAGCCGCGCGATCTGAAGCGGATGGTGCGCGCGCTCGAAGTGTTCTTTCTGACGGGAACGCCGATGACCGATCATTTCGCCGCGACCGTCTCTCCGCTTGCCGGATACCGGACGGTTGCGGTGGCGCTCTCGCCGCCGATGCCGTTGATTGCAGAGCGCGTGGCCAGGCGCGTGGATGCGCAGTTCGAGCAAGGGCTGCTCGAGGAGATCCGCGGGCTACTGGCGCGCGGCATCCCGGAAACGGCGCGGCCGTTCGGCGGTCTCGTCTACCGCCAGGCGCTCGAACACCTGCACGGTGTGAGAAACGAAGCGGACACGCGCGACCTCATCACGCGCGAGAACCGCCGCTACGCGCGGCGGCAGTTGATCTGGTTCCGCAAAGAGCCTAACCTAGTGTGGCTTCAGTCTTCGGGCGAGAGCCCGGACACACTGACAGCGGTAGAGGCCCTGCTCGCATAGCCATCCGTGTCCCCCTTTTTCTCCAGAATCATCGTCATCGTGCTCGATAGCGTGGGCGTCGGCGCCCTTCGGGATGCGGGTGTGTACGGCGACGAAGGCAGCAACACGCTGGGAAACATCGCCCGTCAGGTCCCGCTCCGCCTGCCGACGCTGCGCATTCTCGGGCTCGATCGCATCGTCGATATCGGGCCGCCCGTGCTGCCGGAGGCCCCGCAGGCGGCCATCGGCCGCATGGCCGAAGCGTCGAAAGGGAAGGACTCGGTCACAGGACATTGGGAAATGATGGGCATCGTCCTCGATCGCCCGTTTCCCGTGTTTCCGAACGGGTTCTCGAAGGATGTGATCGACGAGTTCGAGCGGCGCATCGGCCGCGGCACGCTCGGCAACTACGCGGCGTCGGGCACGAAAATCATCGAGGATCTCGGCCCCGAGCACATCCGCACCGGCAAGCCGATCGTGTACACCTCTGCCGACAGCGTGTTTCAGATCGCGGCGCACGAGGATGTGATTCCCATCGAAGAGCAGTACCGCATCAACAACCTTGCGTACGAGCTCATGGTCGGCGGGCATGGTCTCGGGCGCGTCATCGCGCGGCCGTTCGTCGGCGAGCCCGGGACGTTCACGCGCACCACGAACCGCCGCGATTTTGCGATGACGCCGACACACGAAACCGTGCTCGATCGCTTGAAGGCCGCGCACATACCCGTCGTTGCGATTGGCAAAATCGACGATCTCTTCGCCGGCCGCGGCATCACGCGCGCCGTTCACACGAAGAGTGACGATGAGGGGGTGGATGCGGTGTCGACGGAGATGGGGTCGACCCCGCGCGGGTTGATCTTCGCAAACCTCGTCGACTTCGACACGCAGTACGGGCACCGGAACGACGTGGCCGGGTACGCTGCGAACCTGGAGCGTTTCGATGTGCGGCTGAAAGATCTGCTGCCTCGTCTCCGTCACGACGACCTGATGGTGATTACGGCCGATCACGGCAACGACCCGACGACCCCGAGCACCGATCACTCACGCGAGCACGTGCCGTTGCTGGTCACAGGCGAGGCGGTGAAAGAGGGCGTCGACCTGGGGACGCGTGAGACGTTTGCAGACCTGGGGCAGACGATCGCAGATAATTTCGAAGTTGGGCCGATGACGCACGGCCAAAGTTTTTTAAAAGATCTGCATTGAGAGATTGGCAGATTGGCAGATTGGTAGATTAATGGCCAGCATTCGAAAGCATTTAGAGGCGCGCGAGCGTCACGTCCTGGCGCCGCAGGCGGCGAAGAGCGCCGATACGCGTGGGCGCCTGCGCGAAGAACCGGAAGATGACGTGCGTCCGTCGTTCCAGCGCGATCGCGATCGCATCGTGCACTGCAAGGCGTTTCGCCGGCTCAAGCACAAAACGCAGGTGTTCTTTGCCCCGACCGGCGATCACTACCGCACGCGGCTCACGCACACGCTCGAGGTCGCGCAGATTTCCAGGACCATCGCAAAAGTCCTGCAGCTGCACGAGGAGCTGACGGAGGCGATCGCGCTCGGGCACGATCTCGGCCATACGCCGTTCGGTCATGCCGGCGAGCGGGTGCTCGACGAATTGATTCCCGGCGGATTCAATCACTATCAGCAGAGCCTGCGCATCGTCGATGTGCTCGAACACGATCGCCAGGGTCTGAACCTCACGTGGGAAGTGCGCGACGGCATCGCGCACCACTCGAAGGGCAAGGGTGGATCGCCCGTCGGCATGCCGCCGTCGCAGCGATCCAAGACGCTCGAAGGGCAAATCGTCCGCGTCGCCGATCTCACGGCTTACGTGAATCACGATATCGACGACGCGCAGCGCGCCGGCATTCTGCGCGCCGAAGATCTGCCGAGGAGCGCAGTCAAACTGCTCGGCCAAAGCTCATCCGCGCGCATCGGCCGCATGGTGAAGGATGTTGCCGAGGCCACGTTTGCCGGCGACCTGTCTGAAATTCGGATGAGCAGCGACGTGCTCGAGGCGACGCTCGAGCTTCGCACGTTCCTGTTCGCAGCCGTCTACGAGAACGACACGGCGACCGCGGAGTTCAAGAAGGCGGCGGGCGTGCTCGGCGGTCTCTGGGAAAAAATACGTGAGCGCCCCGACGAGTTTCTCGATCAGCGGACGGTAGCGGAGGAGGGCCTCGACGCCGCCGCCCGGGACTTTCTGGCCGGCATGACCGACCGCTATGCCGTCGGGCTGTTTGAAACGTTGTTTGTGCCGAAGCCGTGGGTGGGGCCGATCGAGATAGACACGTAGTAGTCGACAGTCGAAAGTCCACAGTCGCTAGTCGAAAGTCGCAGTCTCGGTGATGCAGGACGTAGTGTCCGGCTTCAGCCGGACCGTCGGGAGGGTTGATGGACGCGAGGCGATTCCGCGCTGTTTCTTCCTTGGCGATTCTCGCCTTCGCTGCCTGTGTTGGTGAAGCCCGTCAGCAGAGCGCGTCCGAGGGTTGGGGCTTTCCGGTCGATCGTGTGCCTGTGACGTACGGTCGCAACGGCATGGTCTCGACGACCGACCGCGTCGCCAGCGAGGTCGGCGTCGAGGTGCTTCGCCGCGGTGGCAATGCCGTCGATGCCGCCGTCGCAACGCACTTCGCGCTCGCCGTGGTCAATCCAGAAGCGGGAAATATCGGCGGCGGCGGCTTCATGGTTCTCCGTATGGCCGACGGTCGAACTGCCGCGCTCGATTTCCGTGAAAAGGCTCCACTCACGGCGACGCGAAATATGTATCTGGATGCGCGTGGTGAGTTGACCGATCGGTCGCGCATCGGGCACCTGGCGGCGGGCGTGCCCGGGTCCGTGGCCGGTATGTGGGAGGCGCACCGGCGTTTTGGCTCATTGCCCTGGGGCGAACTGATTCAGCCGGCTTTGAACCTGGCCGACGGCATCGTCGTTCATGACCGGCTGGCCCAGTCGCTCCAACGATTCGAGAAGGAACTACGGCAGTACCCCGCTACCGCGGCGGCGTTCCTCGTGAACGGTCGGGCACCTCGAGTCGGCGATCGCCTGACCCAGCGCGACCTCGCAGAAACGCTGAGGCGAATTCTCCGCTCGGGAAAAGACGGCTTCTACCGCGGACGCACGGCCGACCTGATCGAGGCTGAGATGCGCCGCGGCGGTGGCATCATCACGCGAGACGATCTTCGTCAATATGACGCGCTTTGGCGCGATCCGATTCTCTTTCAATACCGCCAGCACACTGTCATCTCGATGCCTCCACCTTCCTCAGGCGGAGCAACGATCGCAGAGATTCTCAACATCCTGGAGGGGTACGACCTGCGGTCGCTTGGCCATCTCTCACGCGATCACGTGCACCTCTGGACTGAAGCAGCGAAACGCGCGTTCATTGATCGAAATACGTACCTCGGGGATCCAGATTTTGTTGCCCAGCCAATCGAGCGCATGATCTCAGATGCGTACGCGGCGGAGCGGCGTAAAGACATGCTGCTCAACCGTGCCACCGCGTCGAGCGATGTTCGACCTGGCATGGGGCCTGTTCAGTCGGCGAATCGTACCGCAATGCGGCGTGAGGGCGAGCACACAACGCACTATTCGGTAGTGGATCGTGCAGGGAACGCGGTTGCCGTGACGACCACCATTAATTCGCTGTATGGGAGCCTCGCGCTCGTATCTGGCGCCGGCTTCCTGTTGAACAATGAAATGGACGACTTTGCCGCCAAGCTCGGTAGCGCAAATCAGTTCGGTCTGGTGCAGGGAGCGGTCAACGCGATCGAGCCGAAGAAGCGCATGCTTTCGGCGATGTCGCCGACCATCGTGCTCGACTCGACAGGGAGAGTAAAGATGGTGACCGGTTCGCCAGGAGGACCGACCATCATCACCACGGTGGCTCAGATTATTTCGAACGTGGTCGATTTCGACATGGACATCGGCGCCGCGACGGCGGCGCCGCGACTGCACCATCAGCATCTGCCCGACGTTCTCCATTACGAGCGCGACGGCCTTCGCCCCGAAGTGGTGTCTGCGCTCCGAGGGTGGGGTCATACCATCCAGGCGCGTCCTGGTTATCAGGGTGACACTCAGTCGATACTTCGTCTTCCAGACGGAGCACTGAGCGGCACCGCCGACCCTCGACGTGGCGGCGCTGCTGTCGCCGTACGAGAAACCCTGCAGATCGTGCAGTAACGGGCTCGACCAGTTTGTCGTGACCCGCGGTGGGGCGCGCCGTGCCGGTTCCATCTGCACGAGTCCGCGGATCGCTTGTAGCGCCGGGCCCGCACGAGCCTTCCTCCTTCCGCCGTTTGGCGGCTGCGTCTGCGAGCGGCGCGGACGGTGCCGTCCTTTGCGTGCCCCGTTCACCGCGACGTTTGCAGGCTCCTGCGCTCACGATGCGGCTTCGGCGAGGGCACAAACCGATGACCATGAGCGAGTTATCGCCTCCGGTCGTTTCAGCTGCCCCCCGGTGAACGTCGCATCTTTCGCAGCAATCGGCCGTCGTTGAAAGCTGACGGCCAGCGTTACGCTGCTGGCTACGCGGGCTTTTGCCACTGCGGGCGACAGCGCACAGACGTGCTAGGATGCGGCCCGTCAAACACATGGACGGGGAAGATCGTCGGCGGGAGATCGTGCGGCGGTCGCTTGATCAGCCCGCCCGTGCCGAGTGCTCTCGTCAGGTCCATTAGTAGTTAGCCATGCAAAGAAACAATGCCACCGAAGCTGCCGACATTCGACCGACTTATGAATCCCCTTCTCCAGGCGCTGAGCGCGCTTGGTGGGTCAGGCTCCCTGGAGGAGACCTACAACAAGGTGGTGGAGCTCCAGGGGTTTTCGGAAGACGTGCTTTCGCAGCTTCACGACCCCGAGAACAGCAACGACTCCGAGGTCTGGTATCGCCTAGCGTGGGCACGGACGTACTTGAAGAAGTACGGCCTATTGGAGAACTCGAAGCGAGGCGTCTGGTCTCTGACCGCGAAGGCGAAGGGGATTGGCGAGGTCGATCCTCAGGAAGTTGTCCGAACCGTCAGGGCTATGGACCGGAAGGACGCCGGCACGAAGCCGTCGGCTGCACCGGCGCCGGACGTGCCCGAAGAGGAAGCGTGGAAACAGACGCTGCACGTGCTCTTGACCCAGAAGCTCTCGCCTTCTGGTTTTGAAAAACTGGTTCAGCGCGTGTTGCGAGAGTCCGGGTTCACTCAGGTTGAGGTCACGGGGCGCACGGGCGACGGTGGCATTGACGGGCGTGGAATCGCCAGGATCCACGGTCTCATGAGCTTCCACGTGCTCTTCCAATGCAAGCGGTACAAAGGTTCCGTCTCGGCTGGAGAGATCCGTGATTTCCGCGGCGCCATGGTCGGGCGAGCAGATAAGGGGTTGTTTATCTCGACCGGAACGTTCAGCCCAGCGGCCATCAAGGAGGCGACTCGAGATGGCGCTCCACCAATCGATCTAATCGACGGAACAGAATTCGCAGAGAAACTTAAGGAACTCGGTCTCGGCGTCCGAAAGGAAATCGTCGAGGTTCCCAAGGTCGACGAGAAATGGTTCGACGAGTTTTGATGGCTAACATTCAAATGGATCCGACGCGCTGGCTCGTGATCGCGCGCGGCTCATTTGGCACGTCTAGACGGCCATCCAACAGGCACGTCGTCCTCCGTTGGCGCAGAGAATGATGTAACGGAGCGCGGCGCGAATTGTATGAAGCAGCTCTGGAATGACGTCTCAATGCATCGTCTGTCTGCGAGCTGCTTCCTTCTGTGCTGGCTAGCTATCTTCGTCTACTCATTTGGCACGTGGAATCGGGGAATGTCAGATCTCGCGGTACTTCTGCACCTGGCAGCGCCCGTGTTCTCGGGGGCTATGGTTTCCTGGTGGCGCTTTCCATCACGAGAAGGGCTTCTTGTGAACCACTGGCGGCCGGCAGGCCCGTCACTCAGCGGAATCATTGTTGCGTTCGTGACCGTGTCTGCCGTGTTCTTTCGGGAGGCCGCGTTGGCAGTCGCCTCGGGCAGGTGGCGGCTCGATAACCTAGGCGGGTTCCTTCTCGGTTGGGTATTGGCAAGTGCGATCCTCAGCGCTATAGCCGCTGTTCTCGCGTTGTTCGGCGCAGTACTGTCACGACCAGTCGCGGCACGGGTGAAGAAGGGAAGGAAAAAGGGCGGCCGGCCGCCTAACAAGCCGCTGCAGTCGACGAGCGGCGGGAAGGTCGGGGTAGAGTGAGCAGCGAGTGCGCCGCTCGCGGCTGAGCGGCAGGTCGTTGCTGAATCAGCTTCCGAGCGAATCCCGTCATCGATGTAATGAGGCCGCGAAAAACAGCCAGCATTGCCGTCAAGACGTTGGCCGTGCGAGGATAAGTCATGCCGTCGAGTCCCCTCGCGGAACTGCTGAAGTTGCCAGCCAAGGATCGTGCGGAGCTCGCCATCGCGCTCTGGGAGAGTCTCACCGACAAAGACCGCGATGCCGCGTTTGAGCTAAGCGATGAAGAACGCGCCGAGCTTGACAGGCGCTGGGCGGAGCACCTCGAGAATCCCTCTTCCGGCATTCCCTGGTCGACAGTTCGTTCCAAGCTCCTAGGCTGACGTGTGGCGCTGCAAATCGTCTTTAGGCCGCAAGCCGAAGACGAAATACTGGAGGTGCGCCAGTGGTATGAAGTCCGCCGTACGGGTCTAGGCCGGGAATTTGGCGAAGCCGTGGACGGCCTCATCAATCGTATTGCTGCCAATCCACTTGCCTTTCCTCTTGTGCACAATGAAACGCGGCGGGCTGTGCTCTCGCGCTTTCCGTATGCGATCTATTTTCGAGTCGCTGAGCGCGCTGCCGTCGTGTTAGCCGTACACGGTCGACAACATCCGGCTCGTTGGAAACGGCGGTCATAGAATCCGTACCGTCATCGTTTTCAACGGGCGCCTAACAGTGGCTGCACCAGACGGCGGCCGCGTCGTGAAAGTGCTGATTCGAAACGGCGATGAGCGGCCGCCGCGGGTGAGCCACGGGCGTTAGGCCGACTCCGGAACGCATGCTCAAAAGAGAGGTGATCAATGAACCCGATGCTTCCAGGAGGACACAGAATCGGGTTGTGGCTACTACTGATGTTTCCTGTAGTGGCACTCGGCGCGCAGCAAGTCGCCGATACGGCGTTTCATCCGCCGATCGAGAGGCCAGCTTATTCGATAGGGGAAGGCCCCGTCGTGCTCATCGATGAAGCCCATAAGAATTTTCATACAGCCTCCGGACGGTATCTCCCGTTTGCAGAATTGCTGAAGCGAGACGGGTACGTCGTGAAGGCGTCAACTGCCCTGTTCACCGCAGAGGCGCTTCGCACCGGGCGTGTCCTCGTCATCGCCAATGCGACCCAACTGTTAGCCGCTGATGAAGTAGCAGCCATGCGCGCGTGGGTGTCAGATGGAGGTTCTCTCTTGCTGATCGCCGACCATCCACCATTTCTTGCGCCAGCGGCGGAACTTGGTAAGGTTTTCGGGATTCGATTCTTCGACGGCTCTGCCTTGGAACCCAACAACCGCAGCGGTCGAATCGTGTTTCGACGATCGGATGCGACCTTGATGGAGCATCCCCTCACGCAGAACGTCGATCAGGTGGCCACGTTCACAGGTTCGGCATTTTATCTGGACGTGCCCGGTCACCCGCTGCTACTGTTCGCCGGCGATGCGTTCCTATGGAAGAGCGAAACCGATCAGACTCGGGTGCCGTTGAAAGGCCACTTTCAAGGAGCCGTGCTGGAGTTCGGCAAAGGGAGAGTCGCTGTGTTCGGCGAGGCGGCGATGTTTTCCGCTCAGTTGTCGGGACCAGAAAGGAATCCCATGGGAATGAACGCCGCAATCGCCAAGCAGAACCCACAGTTTCTTCTGAACGTCATGCACTGGCTGACAAAGTAGAACGAGCACAACCGGACGACAACTTCTGAACGGCCCGCAAGATAGGTAACAGATCAGTCTGGGAACATGGGTGACACCAAGTGCCCTTTTTACCAGCGCTGTTCGTTCGTCGATCCGTCCCAGGGACACGTCGCAGAATAGAGCGACCAGATGCCGCCTGTTTGCGCCGCGGCCGAAGGCGGATATAATGGTGCGTTCTGCCATGGCTTAAACGGCTGGCAGATCACGGGTTATGCACCTAAGCCTTCGGTCGTTACAGGACGCGCACGCGCACTTCGACACGCGGTACGAGCCGTCGCTCTTTCCGTCAGGCGAGGGGGATCCCTTTCGCGTCGTCTCGCCGGTGACGCTGTCGTTCGACGTCGATCGCCAAGAGCCTGGGCGGTTTCGCGTCGCCGGCCGTGTGACGGGAGAGGTCGAACTGATGTGCAGCCGATGCCTGGAGCCGTTCACGGTGCCGATCGCGTCGGATTTCGACCTTCGGTACGTGCCCCGCACGGAGAACATCGGCGAAGGGGAGACCGAAGTCGAAGAGGACGATCTGGCGACGGCATTCTATGGCGACGAGCAGATCGACCTGGGGCATCTGATCATGGAGCAGTTTCAGCTGGCGCTGCCCATGAAGCCGCTGTGCAAGGACGCCTGCAAGGGGCTGTGCCCGCAGTGCGGAACGAATCGGAACACCGGCGCGTGTGACTGCAGCCCGATTTGGGAAGATCCACGGCTGGCTGCGCTGAAAGCGCTGAAGCGCGCCGAGTAAGAACTTTCTACTTTCTACTTTCTACTTTCTACTTTCTACTTAGAGGTTCACAACATGCCTAATCCCAAACGGCGGCACTCCAAATCACGGACATCCAAGCGCCGCACGCACGACACGCTGGTGCCGACGCAGTCGAGCGATTGCCCGAACTGCCGCGAGCCCAAGCAGTCGCACCGCGCGTGCCCGCACTGCGGGTACTACCGCGGCCGCCAGGTGCGCGCCGTCGACGAGGCGTAACGCTTCCGAATGATCCGCATCGCCGTAGACGCGATGGGGGGCGACCACGCTCCCCGCAGCATCATTGACGGCGCTCTGGCTGCCGCGCGTCACCAGGATCTCGGGCTGCTGCTCGCCGGGCCGGCCGATATCATTCGCGCCGAGCTCGAGAGGCATCCCGACGCCGCACAGCTCAGCATCCGCGTCCTTCACGCGCCCGATGTCATCGACATGGCGGAGCCGCCGTCGGCGGCGCTGCGGCGCAAGCCGCGCGCGTCGATTCGCGTCGCGGCCGAGGCCGTGGCCAACGGCGAGGCGTCAGCGCTCGTGAGCGCGGGACACACGGGCGCGACGGTGGTGTGCGCGCATGGCGCGTTCGGCATGCTGCCGGGTGTCGATCGCCCGGCCCTGGCCGCGACCATCCCCTCGGGCGATCGCCTCGGCGTGCTGCTCGACGTCGGCGCCAACCTCGAATGCCGCGCATCGCACCTGCTGCAGTTCGCGGCGATGGGCGCGGTCTACGCGAAGATCTCGCTCGGCATCGCGCGGCCGCGCATCGGGCTGCTGTCGATCGGCGAGGAAGAGAGCAAGGGCACCGGAGTGATTCGCGACGCGCACCAGCTGCTCAAGGCCTCGTCTCTGAATTTCATCGGCAACGTGGAGGCGCGCGAGGTGTACAAGGGCAACGCCGACGTGATAGTCTGCGACGGCTTCACGGGCAACATCGCGCTGAAGACGAGCGAAGGGCTCGTCGACACGGTCGATCGCCTCCTCGGAGAAGAATTGTCGAGAACATTTTCGGGCATGGTCGGCTCGCTGCTGTCGCGCCGGGCGTTCCGGCGATTTCGCCGGCGCCTCGATTACTCGGAATACGGCGGCGCGCCGCTGCTCGGCGTCGCCGGCGTCTGTTTCGTCTGCCATGGCCGCTCGTCCGCCAAGGCCATCCGCAACGCCATCCTGATGGCCCATCGCTTCTCGACCGCGGGCTTTCTGCATCGCGTGGAGCAGGAAATCGCCACCGCATCCGTTTCATGATCGCGTTCGTCTTTCCAGGACAAGGCTCGCAGAAGGTCGGCATGGGCCGCGCGCTGGCCGACGCCTATCCGGCGGCGCGACAGGTGTTTGCCGAAGCCGATGACGCGCTGGGCGAATCGCTGAGCCGTTTGATCTGGGACGGACCCGAAGAGGCGTTGATGCTGACGGAGAATACGCAGCCGGCGATTCTCACCGCGAGCATCGCCGCCTATCGCGTGCTCGAGTCGGAAGGGCTGGCG
Source organism: uncultured Bifidobacteriaceae bacterium (assembly GCA_964356125.1). Lineage (GTDB taxonomy): Bacteria > Acidobacteriota > Vicinamibacteria > Vicinamibacterales > JAMQPK01 > JAMQPK01. Next base: position 18,350 of record CAYHHH010000055.1, read on the forward strand.
TCGAACGTGGCGTTCGTCGCCGGGCATAGTCTCGGCGAGTACTCCGCGAACGTCGCTGCCGGCACCTTCTCGTTCGCCGATGCGGTGCGCACCGTGCGGCGTCGCGGGCGCTACATGCAGGATGCGGTTCCGGTCGGCACGGGGGCGATGGCGGCCATTCTCGGTCTCGATGCCGCAGTCGTCGCGCAGGCGTGCGCCGATGCGGCGCAGGGAGACATTGTTGCGCCGGCGAACATGAACGGCGCCGGCCAGGTCGTGATTGCCGGTGTGAAAGCCGCCGTGGAACGCGCCGGCGCGCGCGCGAAAGAGCTCGGCGCGAAGCGCGTCATCCCGTTGGCCGTGAGCGCGCCGTTCCATTGCGCGCTCATGAAGCCGGCGGAAGATCGGCTTGCCCCCGAGCTGCGCGCCATGTCGACGCAGAATCCGCGCGTGCCTGTCGTCGCGAACGTCGACGCGTCGCCGAAGCGCGAGGCATCGGCGGCGATCGACGCGCTCGTGCGCCAGGTGTCTGCCGCCGTGCGCTGGGAGGACAGCGTTCGCCGCCTTGCGTCTGATGGCGTCACAACGTATGTTGAGGTGGGTCCAGGGACCGTGTTGAGCGGATTGATTCGCAAGATTCACCGGGACGCGACCGTGGCGTCGTTCGGCGCGCCTGAGGATCTCGACGCCGCTCGCGCGGCTCTGGGACAGGTCCGACTGAAGCCGGACACGACATGTTGAATTTAAGCGGAAAAGTGGCGCTCGTGACGGGCGCGTCGCGCGGCATCGGCGCCGCGATCGCGAAGACGCTGGCCGCGCAGGGCGCGACGGTGGTGGCCGCGGCACGCGGGTCGAATGCGGACGCGAGCGTGGCCGACATCGTCCTGGTGGGCGGCAAGGCGGAGGCGGCAAGCCTCGACGTCACCGATCAGGCGGCGGTCGATGCGGTCGTCAGCGACACGGTCGCGAAGCACGGGCGCATCGATATCCTGGTGAACAATGCCGGGATCGCGCGCGACCAATTAATGATGCGCATGAAGCGTGCGGATTGGGACGCGGTGATTGCGACGAACCTCACGGGGGCTTATACCTGCTCGCAGGCGGTGCTGCGGCCGATGATCAGGCAGCGCGGCGGCCGCATCATCACCATCAGCTCCGTGGTCGGACAGATGGGCAACGCGGGGCAGGTGAACTACGCGGCGTCGAAAGCGGGCCTCATCGGCATGGCCAAGGCGCTCGCCCGCGAAGTGGCGTCGCGGGGCATCACGGTCAACGTGGTCGCTCCGGGGCTGATCGACACCGACATGACCCGGGCCCTCGCGACGGGCACGGCGGAAACGTGGGCACAGCAGATTCCGCTCGGCCGTCTGGGCACGCCGGATGACGTGGCCAACGCAGTCTGCTTCCTCGCATCAGAGGAAGCGGCGTATATTACGGGGCAGGTTATAGCAGTCAACGGCGGCATGTATACGTAGGAGGATTGAATGGCGGTTGCTGAAAAAGTGAAAAGCATCATCGTGGAGCAGCTCGGCGTCGACGAAGAAGAAGTGACTCCGGACGCGTCCTTTGTGGACGACCTCGGGGCCGACTCGCTCGACACCGTCGAGCTCGTCATGGCGTTCGAGGAAGAGTTCGGCATCGAGATTCCCGACGAGGACGCGGAGAAGATTACGCGCGTCAAGGAAGCGATCGAGTACATCGACTCGCACGCCAAGGGCAAGAAATAAGCACGTGACCAGCAGACGGGTCGTCGTCACCGGCATCGGGCTGGTGTCGCCGGTGGGCATCGGAACCGAGTCGAACTGGCGCGCCTTGACGGCCGGCCAGGGCGGCATCGGAAAGATCACGCGCTTCGACGCGTCCGCGTTCTCCGCGCGGATCGCGGGCGAAGTGAAGGGGTTCGATCCGCTGCAATTCGTGGAGAAGAAAGATGTCAAGAAGATGGACATCTTCATCCAGTACGCGATTGCGGCATCGCAGTTCGCGATGGATGACGCGAAGCTGGAGATTACCGAGGCGAACGCCGCGCATGTTGGCGTGTTCGTGGGCTCCGGCATCGGCGGATTCACGATGATCGAGCGCGAGCACGAGGCGCTCCTCGCCGGAGGGCCGCGGAAGATCTCGCCGTTCTTCATTCCCGCATCCATCATCAACCTCGCGGCCGGACAGGTGTCGATCCGGTTCGGCGCCAAGGGACCCAACCTGGCGACGTGCACCGCGTGCTCGGCGTCGGCGCACGCGGTCGGGGAGTCGTTCGAGATCATCAAGCGCGGTGACGCCGACGCGATGATCGCCGGCGGGTCGGAAGCCGCGATCACGCCGATGAGCGTCGGGGGATTTGCCGCGATGCGCGCGATGTCGACGCGCAACGACGAGCCCGACAAGGCGAGCCGCCCGTTCGACAAGGATCGGGATGGGTTCATCATCGGCGAAGGGTCGGGCATCGTCATTCTCGAAGAGCGTGAATCGGCGATCGCGCGAGGCGCGCGGATTTACGCCGAGATCGTGGGCTATGGCATGTCGGGCGACGCGTATCACATCACGGCGCCTACCGAGGACGGCAGCGGAGCCGTGCGCGTGATGGACATGGCCATACGGAAGGCCGGCATCGCCCCGCAGCAGGTCGGCTACATCAACGCGCATGGCACGTCGACCCCGCACAACGATCGCATCGAGACGCTCGCCATCAGGAAGCTGTTCGGCGAGCATGCCTACAAGCTCGCGATCTCCTCGACGAAATCGATGACCGGACATCTGCTGGGCGCGGCCGGCGGTCTGGAGGCCGGCATCACCGCGCTGGCTGTCTACCATCAGACGGCGCCACCCACCATCAACCTCGACAACCCCGATCCGGACTGCGACCTCGACTACGTGCCCGGCAAGTGCCGGCCCGTCACGATGGAGTACGCCCTGTCCAACTCCTTCGGCTTCGGCGGCACCAATGCCGCCTTGCTCTTTAAAAAGCACGAGTAGTTCACCGTTAACCGTCTACCGTTCGCCGTATACACCAACTCTCTCCGGGCGTTTCAACGGCGCACGGTAAACGGTAAACTGTAAACGTATGAAGATTGCCGTGTGCATCAAACAGGTTCCCACTCGCGAGTGGCAGCCGCGCATCGACGAGACGACGCGCGGCGTGCGCGAGCAGGACGCCGGCTTCGAGATGAACGAGCCCGACGCCTATGCGCTCGAGGAGTCGCTTCGTCTCCGCGAGAAGCACGGGGGCGAGGTCGTGGTCTGCACCGCTGGGCCGGCGCGTGCGTCGCAGGTCTTGCGCGAAGCGCTCGCACGGGGCGCCGACAGAGCGATTCACGTGGAAGACGATCGCCTGGCGTCGATCGCAACAGATTCTTTTGTCGTCGCTGGTGCGATCGCGGACGCGGTGCGCGACGAGAGATTCGATCTCGTCCTGACGGGACTTCAATCCGATGACCAGGGCGCCGCGCAGACCGGTGTCATCCTCGCCGAGCGCCTCGGTGTGCCTCACGCGACGATTGTCATGGACGTGCAGGCGCAGGAGCCCAACGTGCGCGTCAAGCGCGAGCTCGAGGGGGGCTGGTTCCAATGGGTGCAGATGCCGCTGCCGGCGGTGCTCACCATCCAGAGCGGCATCAACCAGTTGAGATACGCCACGCTCAAAGGCATCATGGCCGCGAAGAAAAAGGAAATTCGCAAGGTCGCGCCGGCAACGCTTGCCGCGGCCCGCACAACCGTCGTCAGCCTCGATGTGCCGCGCAAGACCAAACAGACGCAGCTGATGTCCGGCTCGCCGGCCGAAGCCGCGAAAGGCCTGATCGCCAAGTTAAGGGATGAAGCGAGGGTCATAGGATGATCCTCGTCGTTGCCGAACAGCAGCGCGGCAAACTGCACCGCGCGTCGTGGGAAGCGATGGCGGCGGCCCAGGAACTCGCCGGCGATCAACCGATCGAAGCGATCGTGCTCGGGTCGAATCCCGCCGACGCCGCGTCCGACATCTCGCAGGCCGCGGTGGCGACGGTTCACGTCCTCGATTCGCCGCTGCTCGAGCCGTATACGCCGGATGGCTACACGGACGCGCTGCAGAAGGCGATCGACGAGCTCAAGCCCACCCACGTGGTGCTGCCGCACACCTATCGGACCCGCGACTTCGCGCCGAAACTGGCCGCGCGCATGGATCGCGCGCTGGTGACTGACTGCATCGGCATCACACGCGGCGACCGTCCGACATTCCTCCGGCCGGTGTATCAGGGAAAGATCGTGGCTGAAGTGGCAGCCGAAGGCGACCAGCCGCACTTCGTCAGCGTGCAGATCGGCGCCTATCGCGCAGACCAGGCGAAGCGAGGATCAGCGGCTGCGCCGATCAAAGCGATGGGCGTATCCCTCGACGCGTCGACGATCAGGCAGAAGGCCGAGGAGCCGTTTCAGGAAGCGAAGCCGGCCGTCGATCTGTCACAGGCCGAGCGTATCGTCGCCGTCGGCCGAGGCATCAAGGCGCAGGAGCACATCGCGCTGGCCGAGAAGCTCGCCGCAGTGCTGGGCGCGCAGCTCGCCGCGTCGCGCCCCATCTGCGACAGCGGGTGGCTGCCGATGGAACGCCAGGTCGGCAGCTCGGGGCAGACCGTCGCGCCGAAGCTGTACATCGCGCTCGGTATTTCCGGCGCCATCCAGCACGTGGTCGGCATGAAAGGGGCGCGCACGATCGTGGCGATCAACAAGGACGCCGACGCGCCGATCTTCGAGATCGCGGACTACGGCATCGTCGGCGATCTGTTCGAGATCGTGCCGGCGATGATCGCTGAGCTGGAGAAATGAGCGAGCGGGAGAGCCTCGACGTCGACATTGTGATCGTGGGCGGCGGCCCCGCTGGGTTGTCGGCGGCGTTGCGGCTCGCGCAATTGCAGAAGGCCGCCGGCAAGACGCTGAGCATCGCCGTCCTCGAGAAAGCGGCCGAGCCGGGCGCGCACCTGCTGTCGGGGGCGATACTCGATCCGCGCGCGCTCGCCGAGCTGATTCCAGATTTCGAGTCCAAAGGGGCGCCGCTTGCCTCGAAGGTGCACGAAGATCGGATTTACTTCCTCACGCCGTCCGGCAAGATCACATTTCCCATCACGCCGCCGCCGCTGCAGAATCACGGCAACTTCATCATCTCGGTGCAGCAGCTCGGTAAGTGGCTCTCGGGCCTCGTCGAAGCCGAAGGCATCGACATGTTTTCCGGGTTTGCGGCCACCGAGCTGTTGATGGACGGGCATCGCGTCATCGGCGTGCGAACGGGGGACCGCGGCATCGGCCGGCATGGCGAGAAGCGCGGGACCTTCGAGCCTGGCGTCGATATCCATGCGAAGGTGACGATTCTCGCCGACGGCGTTCGTGGAAATCTCACGAAGCAGCTGATTCGGCGCTCGCGCATCACGGTCGGCAATCAGCCGCAGGTGTTTGCCCTTGGCATCAAGGAGCTCTGGGAGGTGCCGGCGGGGCGGCTTCCCGGCGGTACCGTGATGCACACGCTCGGTTACCCGCTCGATCGGAAGGAATTCGGCGGCGGTTTCATGTACGCGATGTCCGACACGCGGCTGTCGGTGGGTTTCGTGGCGGGGCTCGACTACGAGGATCCGATGTTCGATCCTCACATCGCGTTCCAGCAATTCAAGCTGCACCCGCTGGTCAAGGATCTGCTGCAGGGCGGCCAGATGATCCGGTACGGCGCGAAAGCGCTGCCCGAGGGTGGATGGCTGACGCTGCCCGAATGCGCCGTGGACGGCGCGCTGATCGTTGGCGACGCAGCGGGGTTTCTCAACTCGCTGCGGCTCAAAGGCATTCATCTCGCGATGAAGACGGGCATGCTCGCGGCGGAGACCGCGTTCGATGCGGTCAGTGGGGGTGACACGTCGGAAGCGCGGCTGGTGCAATACGACGAGAAAATCAGGCAGAGCTGGGTCGGCGGCGAAATGCGCCCCGTGCGGCACGTGCACCAGGCGTTCAAGTACGGTCTGTTCGGCGGTCTCGCGTTCGCAGGGTTGCAGATGCTGACCAAGGGCTGGTGGATTCGTTCGGCCGTCCCCAGCGTGCCGGGGCATCTGCGCATGCACCGGCTCGACGAACACGGTCATCATCATCCGGTACCCGAGTTGAAGCCAGACAGGCAGCTCACATTCGACAGGCTGACGAACGTCCATTTCTCCGGCACGCGGCACGAGGAGGATCAGCCGTCGCATCTGCTCGTGCACACCGAGGTGTGTCATACCATCTGCGGCAAGGAATACGGTCATCCGTGCATTCGCTTCTGTCCTGCCAACGTGTATGAAATCGTTCCTGAGGCAGACGGCCCGAGACTGCAGATCAACGCATCGAACTGCGTGCACTGCAAAACGTGCGACATCATGGATCCGTATCAGGTCATCACGTGGGCTCCGCCGGAAGGCGGTGGCGGACCGCGTTATGAAGGCATGTAACTGACGCAGGAGGGATTAGGGATTGGGGATTCGGGATTAGTGGAGCACTGGTCGCAGTCTCGCTGGAAGCGCGCACAGGCCGCAGCGATTCCCGCAGTCGGGGTTCCTGTCATCGCCGCGCTCGGCGCCTCGCTGAACTGGAAAGTCGAGGGGCTCGAGCACCTGCAGTTCGATGGAAACGGCCGGCGCCCGGTCATGGCGTTCTGGCATGGCCGCGTGCTGACCGCGACCTACTTTTTTCGCCGCCGCGGCATCGTCGTCATGATCAGCGAGAACTTCGACGGCGAATGGATCGCGCGCATCATCGAAAGCTTCGGATTCCGCACCTCTCGCGGATCTTCGTCGCGCGGAGGGCAGCGCGCGCTGCTTCAACTGAAGCGCGAAATGGAGCGCGGGCGCCCGGCAGGGTTCGCGGTCGACGGCCCGCGCGGTCCCGCGCGCAAAGCGCAGCCGGGAGCCATATGGCTTGCGAAACTCACCGGTAATCCCGTCGTGCCCTTTCACATGGAAGCGTCGAGCTACTGGAGCTTGAAGAGCTGGGATCGCACGCAGATACCGAAGCCATTTTCGACAGTGGCGCTCACGGTTGGGACACCGATCGACGTGCCGGCGGATGCGGATGGAGCGATGCTCGAGACCAAACGTCTCGAACTGGAACAGGCTTTATTCGGCTTGGAGCGGCGTGCAGCCGAGCTCTTAGCTAATCCCCAATCCCTAATCCCTAATCCCTAGCGATGTCTCTGATTGTCATCCACACGGACAAGTTCGCCGATCATCGGCCGCCTCCGGGGCATCCCGAACGTGTGGAGCGGGCCGAGGTCATGCACGGCATCGCGGCCGCGTGGAAGCAGCGCGGACGCATCGTCCAGCCGCCGCGGGCGGCGACGCATGCCGAACTGCAGCGCGTGCATAGCGATGCACATCTGAAGGCCATTGCTGCGACCGCCGGCCGCGCGGTGTCGCTCGACCCGGACACCTACACGTCTCCGGAATCGCGCGACGTTGCGTTGCTCGCCGCCGGCGCCGCGATTGGCGGTGTCGACGCCATCGTGCAGTCGCGCGCGACCCGGGTGATGGCGCTCGTGCGGCCGCCGGGCCATCACGCCGAGCGGGATCGGGCGATGGGCTTCTGCCTCTACAACAACGTGGCCGCCGCGGCCGCGCACGCGCTGACGCTCGGCATGGAGCGCGTCGCGATCGTGGATTACGACGTGCACCATGGCAACGGCACGCAGTGGATCTTCTATGAGGACCCGCGTGTGTTGTACATGTCGACGCATCAGTACCCCTTCTATCCCGGCACCGGCGCTGCAGAAGACGTCGGGCGGGGAAAAGGGGCGGGCTTTACGCTGAACGTGCCGCTCGAAGCCGGGTCGACGGATGGCGACTACGACGAGGTGTTCAAGGCGCTCGTCATACCGGCGATCGATCAGTTCCGTCCCGAGCTGCTGTTGATCTCTGCCGGCTACGATGCGCACGAGCGCGACCCGCTCGCGCGCATGCGGCTGACGACGGCCGGGTATGCGGCGCTGACGAAGTTGCTGTGCGATGCCGCTGAGAGGCACTGTCACGGCCGCGTGGTTGCCGTCACGGAGGGCGGCTACGACCTGACGGCGCTGAAAGGATGTCTCGAATCGACGCTGTCCGTGCTCGATGGCGCGCCCGTCCCGCCGCCTGCAGAGGCGCCTCGCCCGGCCACG